>DASYOD010000186.1:0-2051 GCA_036008085.1 Terriglobales bacterium | reverse complement strand
GAGCGGGCGATCGCAGAAAAGCACCTGAGCCTGGCGGAAAGTGAAGACGTTTACAAAGCGAATAACACATGGAATCAGGATGACTTTGGCGTCAAAGCACCCGGACTGGACTGGGTGGAATACTTTCGCGGTGCTGGCCTTAACGAGCAGAGCAGCTTCGTCGTGTGGCAGCCAGCAGCCCTAGCGGGGGAGTCCGCGCTGGTCGCCTCTACTCCGCTCGCTACGTGGAAGGATTTTCTTGCATTCCATTTGATGGAGAGCTATGCCGACGTGCTTCCCAGGCGATTCGGCGATGCTCAGTTCGACTTCTTCAATAAGACACTTCTCGGCGTACCCCAACAGCGTCCGCGCTGGCAGCGGGCCGTGGAGATGGTTAACGCCGAGCTTGGCGATGCTGTGGGTCAGATCTACGCCCAACGTTACTTCTCTCCGGAAGCCAAAGCCAAGGTTCAAGAGATGGCGGCAAATATGATCGCTGCTTTTTCGCGGCGAATTGCTGCGCTCTCATGGATGGATCCAACAACCAAAGCCGAAGCCCAGGCTAAGCTCGCAAGACTGTATGTGGGCGTCGGTTATCCGGAGACGTGGCGCAACTACGCGGCGTATGAGGTCAAGCCGGACGATATTTTTGGCAACGTGTGGCGCGGCAGCTTATTTCGGTATCAGCAGGATGTAGCGCGGCTGGGACTTCCAGTCGATCGCAAAGAATGGTCGATGACGCCTCAGATGGTGAACGCCGCCGACTTGCCGATTCAAGACGCATTAAGCTTCCCCGCTGCGATCCTGCAACCGCCGTTCTTTGATTCGGAGGCGCCACCCGCTGTCAATTATGGCGCTATCGGCTCCATCATTGGGCACGAGATCAGCCATATGTTCGACAAAGAGGGGAGTGCGTTCGACTCCGAGGGCCGACTGCGCAATTGGTGGACTAGCGCCGACCTGGCTCACTTCAATACTGCCACAGCGGCACTTGTGGCACAGTATGACGCATATAAGCCGTTCTCCGATCTGTCGGTGAAAGGCGACCAAACCGTGTCGGAAAACATTGCCGATCTCGCCGGAATTTCCGTTGCTTACGACGCCTACCGCGCGTCCCTAGCAGATAAGGAAGCATCTCTGCAGGATGGCTTCACCGGCGACCAGCAATTTTTCATTGCCTTCGCACAGAACTGGGCCTCCAAGCAGCGCATCGCTGCGCTACGCCATCAAGTGGTGACGGACTTCCATGCTCCCGCGCAATATCGTGCCGATACCGTCCGCAACATCGACGCATGGTACGTAGCATTCGACCTCCGACCGGAACAAATACTCTATCTTGCTCGTCCAAACCGGGTTCGAATCTGGTAATAGGCTCCGAGTTAACGCGTGGAATATATTCTGGTAACAATACCGTACCGCGTCGGCAGGATGAGAAAGCCGCAACCGCAAAGATAACCTCGTGGTCGATTCGCGCGAATGCCGTGCCTCGGCTCGTTTGCGGGAAATCAGGGACGATCGCTTCACGTTCGAGTGCTTCCGCGGAAGGCCCCGAGACGTCAGGCGAGCCTTCCTACTGACGTTCGAGCTCACACCGGGTCCCGGCGAAAAGCCGGGGCATTTTTTGTTGCTGGCCGCACGTCCGACCAAATCCTTCTCCGTTTACCGAATAGTATATACCAAGAAGTATAACGATAAATTGTTGGGCTAGCGCGGTCTTGGATTGATGGCGCGCGCGCTCAAACGGCCAGCATCGTCCCCCAGCCGACGTGCTTACCCCAAACCATATCTGGGGATCGGAACACGTCCGTCTTTTGTCGTCAAACAGGCGCCAGAACATCGTCATGATGGCCGGGAACGATTGCGATTGCCTCATCTGCCGCCTGGAGGCCAGCCTCCTGGAGGAACTGAATGAGAAAAAAGGTTTGCAAGAGTACAGGCGATGGGCGGCATCAAGCGACGTTCTCGCCGCATTTCCGACCGCCTCGGAACTCATCGCGCATCTTCACCGACAACAGTGCGACGAGCGCAGTTCATCGCCCGATGAGATCCTGGTGGAACTGGTGGGAGCGGAT
>DASYOD010000185.1:0-46713 GCA_036008085.1 Terriglobales bacterium | reverse complement strand
TGTTTGCTGGTTTGAGTTCTTGCGGATTTCTGCCGAGTCGCCATCTTGGTGGAGGCTTCCTTATGAGAATTATCGATGATAGGCAAACAGTTATGTTCTCGTATGGGGATGGGATTTGCAACATGGTTGGGTCGAATGTGGAGTGGGAGGATTCAACGGCGAATGGCGGCATCGGATGGCGAGGCGGGGCCATTCCAAGGGTCGATGAGATCGAGACCGCAGTCTGCGAAGTCGGCGACGTTCCGGCTCGCAAGCTTCGCCCCGCGGACTCGAGCGATGGCTGCGATTTGCGCATCCGCATGATTGATCGGTCTACCGAGGGCGCGGCGGTGAGCAGCGATCTTAGAAAAAACTCGGGCTGCGTCGCTGTCGAAGCCGAAGATGCGGCCCTCCAAATCCTCGGCGAACATAGCCTCCGCGGCTGCCAGCAAGCCCTCGCGGCGCTTGCCTCTGGTGAGCAGCTCAATTCCGTAAAAGATTTCTGCCTCAGTGATTGACGTGGTAAAGAGTTCTGCTGCAGGCTGGTTCGCAACCCAGGTCACGACCCGGGTAGAAGGCTTGGGCCTCATGAGCTCTGAAAGCACATTCGTGTCGAGGACGATCACTCGTCGAATTCCGGGGCACGGCGTATGGGGTCGCGGCGCGGCAACTGCAATTCGATTCCGCCAAGTTTGGCAAACCGCTGCCGGACGGCGTCTGCAAAGTTTCCCTTTGCGGGCGTCGAAGTGGTTAGCGCCGATCGCAAAATTTCTCTGGCTTCTTCTTCCATCGAGCGTCCGTGATGGGCCGCACGGACCCGCAGCCGGGTCTTGGTCTTATCGTCGAGTTGGCGAATGGTCAACGTAGCCATGCTGTCAATGATAGCATTGCTGGCATTGAATGCAAACGACTTTCAAGAGTTGGGCTTTTGCTCGAGGTATCGACACTTCCGTGACGAACGAGACGCCCGTCCTCCATTGTTTGTTATTTCGCGTCTAAGTCGACGGTTTTTACCGGGAGGTCCCAGTGGGCTGCCAGGATTTCGAAACGCTGCTGCTCTTCGCGTTCGTAGGTCTCTTTGTCGGGAAATAATTGCTTTTTGAGAGCGTCTTCATCGAAGGGTTCGTTGGCTACTGTGACATTTTTGAAGACGATGGTTACGCGATAGTCCCAGCGGCCGTCTTCGGTGGTGTGGTAGCGGGGTTGGTCCATCCAGACTTTAAGCATGCGGCCCATCTCGACTTCTTTTTTCAGTAATGGATAGTGATTCTTCTTGAAGAGGCGCAGGAATTCGTCGGCGTGTCCCCACTTGGTTTTGTAATAGTATTCGACGACAAAGGGTTGGCCTGGCGCGGGCGTGGTCTGTGAGAAAGTTAAAGTTGGAGCCAGGAATAATACGGCTAGCGCGATGATGAAGGGCTTCATTCGGATCTCCGTTCTTGCTGAGAGAATATAAACCTTGTAGCGCGTGGGAAGAAGGTTCTTTCGCCCCACTGGGCTGGTTTGTTTCCTACTTTTCCCACGGCTGACGCCGTGGGCTGCGTTCTTGCGCCGCTTCGCGGCTATGGTTCCACAGGTTTCTGGTCGCAACGAGTTTTTGCGGGCGAGACGCCTGGAGGACAACCGGCAGGATGCCGGCGCTAACAAATTTATTCTGTGGCGGTCATGCGGTTTTGCCAGTGCGACCAGATGAACCAGATTATTGCTGCAGCGAGTGCGATTCCAATTACTGCATCGAATTGATGGAAATATTTGCCCAGGCCACGCCAGTTTTCGCCTAGCTTCATGCCTAAAAACGCTAAGGCGAAGCACCACGGCCAGGAGCCCAGGAACGTGTAGAGATGAAATCGGCCACGGGGCATGCGGGCGACTCCGGCGGGCAGGGCGATGAAGGTGCGGACTACCGGCAGCAGTCTGCCGATGAAGACGGCGAGGTATCCCCAGCGGGCGAAGAAGCGGTCGGCTAAGTCGAGTTCGCGTTTGCCCATGAGGATCCAGCGGCCGTATTTTTCTACCAGGGGACGGCCGCCGTAGCAGCCGATTTCGTAGGCGATAAGCGATCCCAGATTGCAGCCAATGGCTCCAGCGGTGGCGACCCAGAATAGTTTCAGCTGGCCTTCGAAGATCAGGTAGCCAGCGAAAGGCATGATCAGCTCGGAGGGCAGCGGAATGCAGGCTGATTCGATGGCCATCAGCAGGGTGAGGCCTGCGTAGCCGCCGGTGGCGATTACGGAATGAATGAAGGCGAAGAGGACGGCTAGGATTTTCTCAGTCATTGGCTTTCAAAGTGCCGTCCTGCCGGACAGGCGAGACGCTCTCGCCACATGGTCCGGTCCTTACCACAATTAGAATGACCCTTCCTGGGTAAAGGTGAAGCCGGGTAGAGAGGCGCCCTGGGCGCTTTTGGCGACTTTCACGCGTACCGTGGGGGCGTCGGGCGCGGTGACCTCGGCCGGACGCAGCACGGCATATTGCGAAAAGACCTCGCTGTAGACTTTGGTGACGAGGTAGTCGCGGCCATCGTCGTCTTTGCGCCAGACTTGTCCGAGTTGGATGGATTTCACTGCCACCAGGGTTTTCCTTTAATTGCCGTTGGAGCACTTCCAGAGTACCTACGGTGGCGGTGCTCGTCAATTGTCAGTCGAACGGATTGCTGTTGGGGGAAACCGTTTTGGCATCCGGGAAGAACTATGTTTCAACCGGAGTTTGCTGCAGGAGTTTCAATATGGTTTCTGCGGCGCGTTCGGCGGGATGAAGATGGTCTGCATTCGTCCCCTGCAACAACTTTCTAACGGACGCTAATCCTTCCAGCATTTGGTTGCGCGGCTGGCCATCCGAAAGAATCTCCCGCAGACGGCCGACTACTTTCGTGGCGGTGAAGTCGCGCTGCACCAATTCCGGGACTACCTCTTTTCCGGCGATCAGATTCACCATGGCAAAATGCGGGACCTTGACACGCGGACGTCCGAGCAAGTAGGTCAGCGCGGAGACGCGATACACCATGACGAACGGCGTTCCCATCAACGCGGCTTCAACGGTTGCGGTGCCGCTGGCGATGATTCCGGCGCGCGATTGGGCCAGCGCGGGCAATGCATCGTTGACCAAGTGGATGGACTCGCGGCTGCCGATCAGCGAGTCAAGAAAGCTGCGATCGAGCGTGGGCGCGACCGGCAATAAGAATTCATATTGTGCGCCTAGCTTCGTGGCTGACTCTAAAATTGTGGACAGGTTCATGCGCACTTCTTTCATCCGGCTGCCGGGCATGAGCGTGATCCACTGCTTCGCGGGATCGAGTTGGTGAGTTGCGGCGTAGGTCGTCCGATTTGTCGAAGGCGGCGAAAGATCGGCGAGAGGATGCCCCACGAAGGTCGCATCCACGCCGCGATCACGATAGAACTTTTCTTCAAACGGAAAAATGACCAGAGCCTTGTCGATATATTTACGCAGCAAGCGGACGCGCCCTTGCCGCCACGCCCAGAATTGCGGGCAAACATAATAGACCCCGGGAACGCCGCGCTTGCGCATCTGGCGAGCTACGCGCCAATTGAAAGCAGGCGAATCGATAACGATGGCGAGCGCCGGATGGCGTTGGTCGGCCTCGGCGATCAACTTGTGAAACAAGCCATAAATTTTTGGCAGGTGGCTGACGATTTCGGAAATGCCGACCACGGCGAGATCTTTTGCATCGACGACCGTGTCGCATCCGGCGGTGCGCATGCGGTCTCCGCCCACGCCGAAAAATTCTAATGACGAATCGCGGCGGCGCAGAGCCTCGATGAGTTGCGCGCCGTACATTTCACCGGAGGCTTCGCCGGCAGAGATGAGAATTCGCACGGGAGCATTGTAAAGGCTAGTCGAACTTTGCTCGACCGGCCAGGGCGCCGTGCTCACACGTGGTCATTTACAAGGGCGGAAATCTAGTCATCTGCGTTCGCGGTGACTTGTGGACCGGCAGCTGCCAGTTCCTGATCTTTGTATTGCAGCTGATAGAGCTTGTAGTAGATGCCGTGCTGCGCGAGCAGTTGCTGGTGCGAGCCCATTTCGCGGACCTGGCCTTTGTGCATGACGATGATTTTGTCAGCGCGCTGAATTGTCGAAAGGCGGTGCGCGATTACGAGCGATGTGCGGCCTTCGACCATGAGGCTGAGGGCGTCGCGGACGCGGAATTCGGTTTCCGTGTCTACGCTGGATGTGGCTTCGTCGAGAATCAAAATTTCGGGACTGTGCGCCAGGGCGCGGGCGAATGAGATCAGTTGCTTTTGTCCGGTGGAGAGCGTGCTGCCGCGTTCGCGCACTTCTTCGTTGAAGCCGTTGGGAAGGCTGCGGATGAAGTCGGCGAGGTTCACGTCTTCGGCGGCTTTTTCTACGTCAGCTTCGGTGATGCCTTCAGTGCCCAGGCGAATGTTGCTGGCCACTGTGCCGCTGAACAGGAATGGGTCTTGCAGGACTACGCCGATGCGATGGCGGAGATCGGCCAGGTCCATATCTTTGACGTCGATTCCGTCGATTCTGATTGCGCCTTTTTGCACATCGTAGAAGCGCATCAGCAGCGAGATGATTGTGGTCTTGCCGGCTCCGGTGTGGCCTACGAAGGCAACCGTTTCTCCGGGCTCGATTGCGAAACTTACATCGCGGAGGACCCAGTCCGGTTCCGAGCTAGTCGAGCCTTGCTCGACCGGACGGCCGGGGGCGGCCGTCCCCACGTGGTCGTTGGTGGGGACAGAACGATACGCGAACCAGACGTGGTCGAATTCGATGCGGCCGGGGCCTTCGGGGGCTTTGATGGTGGCTGGCGCCGTAACCTCTACTGGCGTGTCCAGTAGCTTGAAAATGCGCTCGCTGGACGCCATGGCTGATTGCAGGATGTTGTACTTCTCGCTGAGATCCTGAATGGGGCGGAAGAAGCGCTGCGCGTATTGGATGAAGGCAACCAGGACGCCGAGAGTTGTGGTGCTGCGAATAACGTCATTGCCACCGAACCAGATTACGCAGGCGATGGCGATCGAGGAAAGAATTTCTACGGCCGGGTAATAGATGGCATGCGCGAGGATCGCGTCTTTGTACGCGTCCATGTGAATCGCGTTTACTTCGGAGAATTTTTCGTAGGCGCGCTCTTCTCGATTGAACAGTTGAAGCACGACCATCCCGCTCACATGCTCTTGCAGGTAGGCATTGATTCGGGCAATGGCTACGCGAATGCGGCGGTAGGAACTGCGGACGCTGTCGCGGAACATCTTGGTAGCAATGCCGATCAGCGGGAGCACCGCGAAGGTGATCAGCGCCAGCTTCCAGTTCATGTGGAGCATGATCCCAACAATTCCGGCAAGCACGAAGACATCTTCGAAAATCGAAACTACGCCGGAGGTGAACATTTCGTTTACGGCGTCGACATCCGTGGTGACGCGAGTGACCAGGCGGCCTACGGGATTCTTGTCGTAGAAGCCAATGTGCATGCGCTGCAGATGGCGGAAGATCTGCGCACGCAGATCGAACATGGTCATCTGCCCGGCCCACTGCATGAAATAGGTCTGCAGATATTCCAGCAGGAAGCTGAAGACCAGCAGGGCAACGTAGAGGGATGCGATTTGCGCGATGCCCACCAGCGGCTTGCTGCTTAGGAAGCGAACCAGCGGAGTGTGCAATCCGTGGACTGGGGCGAGATATTTGTCGACCACGACCTTGGTGAGATATGGCCCGAGGACGTCGGCGCCGGCCTTAAGCAGAATGGAAACCAGCGCGATCCCGACCTGCCATTTGTAGGGGCGCAGGTAGGTCAGGAGCCGCTTCATCAGGCGGCTGTCGTACGCTTTGCCTAATACTTCTTCTTCCGAGGCCATAACATCCTATAGAGCCGAGCGTTCTCGTCCGATGGACGGGCGAGACGCCGCCGTCCACTGCGGATCTCTAAAGATACCTTAGATAGATGGATAACAGACCAGCCGCGATGGAAAACCTTGGCGGAGTGCAGTGGCGGGGGAACAAAAAACATGTAACCCTTGTCCTACCAGCATCTTTTGCGTAACAATCTGAATCATAGAGCTTAGAGACCTGCGGGATTTCCCGGGAGACGTTCCTGAATGTTCTTTCAACCTAGGCGCCAGCCTCGGGGCACAGCAAGCCTTCTTGTCCTGTTGCTTGTCTCAATTTCGCTACCAGCCTTGGCCGCCGAAAAGACGCGGCTGCATGTCGACGACTATCAGATTGACGCGGAGCTCACTCCGCATACCCACAAAATTTCTGCTCGCGCGAAAGTTAAATTCACAGCTTTGGACGACATTAACGCGGCCACTTTTGAACTGCATAATGGCTTGAAGGTGAGCAAGGTGACCGATGAGAGCGGGCAGACATTGTCACCTGAGCGCATCAGCCAGGATTTTACGGTGCGAGTGCAGCTTGCGAAACCGCTGAGCAAAGGCAAGTCAACTACGCTGACATTTGATTACGATGGCACGCTCGATTCGGCGGACGACAGTCCGGTGCAGGGGATGAAGCTGGCTTCCATTAACGACGACACGAGTTTCTTGCTGTACGCGGGGCGCTGGTTTCCGGTGAATGCTTATGGGATCAACCGCTTCACTGCGACCATGAACATTACGGTGCCGGCCCACATGGTGGTTATTGGCAGTGGGACTTCGACGGTCAACAATACGCCTCCACCAAAAAAAGCGGCTGCGACAGAAGGATCTACCAAGACATTTAGTTTTGTCTGGAACAAGCCGAGTTTTCCAGGAAGCATCGTTGCGGGAACGTTTCAGGAATTCAAGAGCGACGAGGCTGGCGTCGATCTGCATCTGTTTTTCAAACCGACTCACCAGAATCTGGGGGCGATGTATGCAGAGACCGCGATCAAAGAATTTACTTACTTCGTGACGCTTTATGGTCCCGCGCCGTCGACGACATTGAGAATCGTGGAGCTTCCGGATGACACGGTGCCCTCGGCGTGGGCGCCGGAGATGGCTGCCGTGGCGAGCCGCGCGGTGACTGAGAAAGTCAATTACCGGTTGCTGGCGAATACCATTGCGCACCAGTGGTGGGGAGTTTCGGTGAGTCCGGCTTCGATTGACGACTGGTGGCTGTGCGATGGTTTTGCGCGCTACTCGGAAGCGCGATACGTTGAAAACGCTGCGGGCAGCAATGGTTTGGAAGAAGTCGTGAAGGATATGTCCGTCGGGGCGCTGGCATATGATTCCGTGCCGCTGGCGACCATTGGCAAGCTGGATATGTTCTCGCCGGAATTCCAGTCGCTGGCGACTGACAAAGGCGCGATGATTTTGCATATGCTGCGCTGGGTGGAAGGCGATCAGAAATTTGACCAGACGATGCGCACTTTTGCCTCGAAATATGCGGGCAAATCGGCATCGCTCGATGATTTTACCGCCGTCGCCGAGCAGTCGTACGGAGAGAAGCTCACCTGGTTCTTCACCCAATGGCTTGACTCTACCGGGGCTCCCGAGTTCAAGACCAAGTACACGGTTTACCGGTTGGGAAATAAATGTCCGCCGTCGGAGAAATGTCCGGGCTTTCGGGTAGTGGGACAGGTCACGCAGGATCTTGACCTGTTCCGCATGCCGGTCGAGCTGCGAATTGATACTGACGGCAAAACTGAAGAGAAGCGGATTGACGTGGTGGGAACCGATTCGGCTTTTACGCTGGAAACTTTTGGCAAGCCGCGGCGGATTTCGATTGATCCCGACAATCGGGTGTTGAGAAATTCTTCTGACGTAAAGCTGCGGGCTTCCATCCAGCGCGGGCAGGCGCTGGTTCAGCAAGGCGATTTCGCTGGGGCGCTTTCGGAATTCAACAAAGCTCTTGAAGTGAATAAGAACAGTTCGCTGGCGCATTACCGGGTGGCGGAAGTTTTCTTTTTGCAGAAGAATTATCAGGCGTCAGCGAATGCTTATCGCGATTCGCTCAATGGCGATGGCGATCCGCGCTGGACTGAGGTTTGGAGCCACATCCAGTTGGGAAAAATCTTTGATATTACCGGACAGCGGGAGCGTGCCACCAACGAGTATCGGCAGGCTTTGCAAACTAACGACAATACTCAAGGGGCGCTCGAAGAAGCGCGGAAGTACCTGCAGAAACCTTTCGAGCAGCAGAAGAAAAGCGACAGCGGCGCCAATGGCGCGTGAGCCTCATTGACGGCACAGAACTTTCCCGACAATCAATCTCTTGCCATTGTCATTCCGAGCGGAGTTCCGGCATCCGTTCTTCGGATGACGGAACGTAGTCGAGGAACCTGCTGTTTTCTGCCGACACGACCAGAAAAGCAGGTTTCTCGACTCCACCAGGTCGTCCGCGAGCGGACAACCTGGTGGCGCTCGAAATGACAAGATTTTGGGGTATTCCGAAATCAGTAAGCCCAGCGCAGTAACGTCGCACCAACCGTGAATCCCGCGCCGACCGATGCCAGCAGCACCAAATCGCCCTTCTTGAGTTTGCCTTCCTGGCGGGCTGTGTCCATCGCTAATGGAATCGTGCCGGCAGTAGTGTTTCCGTAACGGTCAATGTTGATGACGACGTTTTCCGGACGCAGGCCCAATCGCTCCGCAGTGGCGTTGATTATGCGTTTGTTGGCTTGATGCGCGATGAACACATTGATGTCGGCAGCTTTGATCCCATTGCGTTCCAGGATTTTTTCGCACAGTTCGGTCTGTTTGCGCACCGCGAATTTGAAAACCGCCTGTCCATCCTGATGAACGTAGTGCATTTTTTCATCGACAGTCTCATGCGTCGAAGGATGCAGGCTGCCGCCGCCGGGCATATAGAGATAGCATCCGCCGGAGCCATCGACTTCATGGATAAAGTCGATCACGCCTAAATCGTCGGTATCAGCGGGTTCCAGAATTACCGCTCCGGCGCCGTCGCCGAAGATGATGCACGTGGCTCGGTCGGTGTAATCGATGATCGACGACATTACGTCGGCGCCGATCACCATTACGCGTTTGTGAGCGCCGGTGGCAACAAATTGAGTTCCGACTTGCAATGCATACAAAAATGCTGAGCAGGCGGCCGAAAGATCGAAGCCCCAGGCTCCTTTGGCTCCCAATTTGTGCTGCACCAGGCATGCGGTCGAAGGGAAAAACATGTCCGGCGTGACTGTACCCACCAGGATGGCGTCGAGATTGCTGGCTTCGATGCCGCGTTGCGCCAGCGCTTTCTTCGCGGCTTCGACGGCCAGGTCGCTGGTCGCTACACCTTTGTCGACAAGGTGGCGCTCACGAATGCCGGTGCGTTCTATGATCCATTGATTGTTGGTTTCGACCATTTTTTCCAGGTCGGCATTGGTCAAAAGGCGGGGCGGGACGTAGGTTCCGAGAGCGCTGATCTTAACGCGCACAGGTTCGCTCACCTATAAGTTCTCCATGTGGAATGTAAACCAACCATTCTACGCACACGATGGGTAATGTCCAACTTGATGAGAGGTAGGTCTTAACTTCATGAACCACTAAAGACACAAAGTTACACAAAGGCACCTGAAAGCCGTTATGCAGAGACGCTTAACTGGCGCGGCGGGCTTCTGCCTCTTTTTGCGAGACGTAGCGCAGCAGGATGTCACGCAGCGAGACCAATCCCTTGAGCTGCTTGCCATCTGTGATTGGCAGATGGCGGAAGCCGAACTCGCGCATGAGAAAGAGGCAGTTGTCGATGGTTTCATCGACGCTGATGGCTTTGGGATTAGCGGTCATGACCTCGGAAATTTTGGTGGTTCCGGGGCTGCGTCCAAGCGCTACCACGCGGTTCATTACGTCGCGCTCGGAAAAAATGCCGACAATTTCTCCGTCGCGCAGCACCGGCAAAGCGCCGATGCGATGTTCCATCATGAAACGGGCGGCCTCGAGCACGGTGCTGCTGGCGTCAATGGAATAGACGCGGCGATCTTTTACGATATCGTAAACTTGTCCCATAAATCACCCCGTGGGAGCGGCTTTCAGCGGAGTTGATTCGAGCCTCCGCCAGCCGCGATTTTTAACACTTTATCACGGCGGGGGCGGTCGAGGAAAAGACTCACAGGAAAAACAATGGGCTAGCCGTACGCCTGCTCTTTCCCCCCGCTGGGGCTTGTTTCGTACGCTTTTACCTCACGGCTTACGTCCGGGGGCTGCGTTCCTGCGCCGCTTTGCGGCTTACCACTCGGTACTATTGCTTTAACACATTGGAGCATGGGCGAGAACGCCCGTCCTCCGTTTGAAACCAACCGCGTGGTATGCGGGCATTCAGAACGGTCCCTCCCTGACTCTTTGCGCGTGCCAATGCTGCCGCCATCTGCTATCTTCTTGCCTTCCGTTCTTGATGAATGAATGAAGGGAGTGTTGATGCCCGATTCGGTGCGGCCTGAGCCTTCCCCGCTATATCGCTGGATGGTGCTGATCTTTCTCAGCCTGGCGATGTTTGGAAATTATTACGTTTACGACGCTCTCAGCCCGCTGGCCGACGTGCTCAAGTTGCAGCTGGGCTTTTCGGATTCGAACATTGGCTTGCTGCAGGCCATCTACAGCTTCCCCAACATATTTACGGTGGTCATCGGCGGGGTGCTGATTGACCGGATCGGCCTGCGAAAGTCGTTAATGATTTTCGGAGTGCTTTGTTTTATCGGTCCGGCAATCACCGTGGCTTCGGCGCATCTTTGGTTGATGGCAACCGGCCGGCTGATTTTTGGCATGGGGGCGGAATCGTTGATTGTCGCGGTAACAGCTGCCTTGGCCCGGTGGTTCAAAGGCAAAGAGCTAAGTTTTGCTTTCGGCATGAACCTGACTATTTGCCGGCTTGGTTCGTTCGCGGCTCTGAACTCGCCTACCTGGGCGCGAGCGGCTTACGCTAACTGGCGCTGGCCTTTCCTGATCGCGCTTGGAGTCTCAAGCCTTTGCGTGATTGGAGCAATAATTTACTGGGTTATGGAGGTGCATGCCGAGAAGGTTTATCACCTCGGGGATGTATCAACTGACAAAGTGGTTTTCTCCGATTTGTTCAAGTTTGGGACGAGCTATTGGTTCATTGTTGCGCTCTGCGTCACGTTCTATTCGGCAATTTTTCCTTTCCAGACTTTCGCCGTGAAGTTCTTCATGGAAGCCCACGGCACTTCGCGCGAGTTTGGCGGATTCCTTTCGAGCACGCTGACCCTTTTTGCCATGATTGCTACGCCCTTGTTCGGGCTGATGGTGGATCGGGTGGGCAGGCGGGCGATTCTGATGATGCTGGGATCCCTGATGCTGATTCCGGTGTATCTGATGATGGCCTACACGCATATCAACCTGTACGTTCCGATGATAATGATGGGCGTGGCTTTTTCGCTTATTCCGGCGGTTATGTGGCCGTCGGTGGCTTATATCGTGGACCAGTCGAAGCTGGGGACGGCCTACGGGTTAATGACAATGATTCAGAACATTGGGCTGTTCGGGTTCAATCTGCTGATTGGCTGGGCCAATGATTTCGGCCACGCCAGCGCAGATAATCCGGAAGGATACCGTTTGGGAATGTGGATTTTCTCGGTTCTCGGCTTCCTTGGAGTGTTTTTCGCCTATCTGCTGCATAAAAGGGAAACCGGACCTGAAGGTCACGGGCTGGAAACCATCACTACAGCGTCGGCGTCGGCTTAAACCGCGGCTAAGAAACTCGAGCTAATGCCTCGCTTACAGCTCGACACGGGTTGTTCTTTGGACCTTTCTTCCGGTTGGTGAATCTACTAATTATTAAAGAGAATCGGCTTGACTGGACTTGCCATGGAAGGCGATATCTGACCCACCCCGAAACTCGTCTAACATTGTGACCTGCAAGCCCATAAGCTGCAACTTGTTGCATCGCTCGAATTCTTGCAGGGCTCTAAGCTAGCACTAAAGTACCTGCAAGCGGTACAACGAAAAGATACTTACGTCGCATCTGACAAGATGCGGCCGGAAATGACGACTTGACGGACGCGAAAAAACAGCAAGGCAGGCTCTCCGAAGCAGAAGCGATCGAACGGGCTAAGCAGGGCAATGCAGATGCCTTTGAGGCACTGTATAACCTGCATAAGCGCCGCGTATATTCGCTGTGTCTTCGGATGACCGCTAACACGGCGGCAGCTGAGGACTTGACTCAGGAAGCTTTCCTGCAATTGTTCCGTAAAATCGGAACTTTTCGCGGCGAGTCCGCTTTTTCGACCTGGTTGCACCGGATGGCGGTGAATGTTGTCCTGATGCAACTGCGCAAGAAGGGTCTTCCCGTGGTTCCGCTCGAGGAGAATATTGAGACGGAGGAAGAATCACCACGAAAAGAACTGGGGGGAGATGATCCGCGATTGGCGGGATCGATTGACCGGATGCAATTGCAGCGTTCGATTGAGTCGCTGCCACCCGGCTATCGCATGATTTTCCTGCTGCACGACGTTGAAGGTTACGAGCATAATGAAATCGCTGCCATGGTGGGATGTTCCATCGGCAACAGCAAGTCACAGCTGCACAAGGCGCGGATGAAGTTACGAGAGATCCTCAGAATGAGCAGAGCCGAAAAGGCCACAAAGCCGTGAGGATTTCAACAGACATTGGGAGGTAGTATGACCTGTGAAGAGTTCGAGCGGGTCCTGCCAGAGCTTGGGAACGACCACAGTATTGAGCAGGATGAACACCTGAAATCCTGTTCAGCATGTTCCGAGCTGGTATCGGATCTGAGCGAGATTTCGAAACAAGGACGGCTCTTGCAAGCGTGCGAGGAGCCCAGTCCGTGGGTATGGAATTCCATTGAAGTCGCGTTACGGCAGGAAGGGCTGATTCGCGAGCAGCCAGGCAATCTTCTGGTCCATCCTCCACGATTGAGTTGGAAATTGCGATGGTTGGTGCCGGCGGCCGCCGCATCCCTTATTTTCTTTGGTGTCTTGCTGCACGAACGTGGAGGCATTCCGCAGCACCAAGCCAAGCAAGAATCGCCCGCCGGAGTGGTCACCGCTGATCTGCAGACTGAGGGGATGCCCAGCGAGGATATGCAACTGCTGAATTCGGTGGCCGCGCGTACACCATCGATGCGTGATGCATATGAACAGAATTTACGGGCGGTGAACGCTTACATCCACGACGCTGAGCAATCGGCAAACAACGATCCTAACGATGAAGTCGCACAGCAATATCTGAGAAATGCGTACGAACAAAAGGCTATGGTCTACGAGATGGCCCTCGATCGGTCTTTACAGTAGTAGAATAGCCGTGGCGCGGGACCAGCGACGTACTGCTGGCATTGGGGAGATGTCTATTATGTACCGGAAGCAGCGCATCGCAACTGTATCGGTCGTGATGATCATTATCGTGGCTGCTCTTGCCGCAGCGGAGACTACTCGCAAGGAAATGCATTTCAAAGTTGGCCGGCGAGCCAACATTTCCATTGTTAACGTGTACGGCCCAATCTCGGTGAAACCGGGGATCGGTAAGCACGTGAGTGTTACCGCTACTTCTTACTCCGGCAAAGTTGAGATTGATCAGAGCAAGCGTGGGAACCGGGTAGCGGTGGTTTCTCACCTTCTGCAGGGAGCCGACTCAGATTCCGGGCGCGTGGATTACGAAGTTGTCGTGCCCATGGATGCGAACGTGACCCTGCATACCGCGACTGGTCCCTTACATATCGAGAAACTTCATGGGGATCTGCTTTTGGAAGGCAGCACCGCGAATGTCGATGTGCGAGATGTCAGCGCCGGGCGCGTTCATGTAAAGACATTGAACGGGCCTGTGACGCTGACTAATGTGAACGATGCATACGTGGAGATCACTTCGGTTAGCGGGGATGTTTCCCTCCACCAGGTGAACGGCGCCTCGGTTCACGTCAATTCGAGTAGCGGGAAAATACATTATGACGGCGAGTTCGGCGAGGGCGGGCAATATTCGCTGACCAGCCATAGCGGTGATATCGAGGCGATTGCCCCGTCTTATGCTTCCATCGAAGTAGTCGCCCGTTCAGTGCAGGGAAGGGTGGACAACGACTTCCCTCTGCAACCCGAGCACACATCCTTCGTGACCCGGTCCGGGAGTGCCTTTGCAGGCACCGTAGGCCAGGCCGCATCTTCAGTTAATTTGCTTTCCTTCAGTGGTAAAATCCATCTCAAGAAACGCGAACAATAACCCTGAACCATCGGACTGAGCGGGGTGCAGAACCGTTTCGGTAAGTCGAAGACCGGCTCCGGTTCACGACCTGCGGTCAAGCCGCTTGCTCGCGAACGTGTAGGCAGCAGGCGATCGATTTTTCTCGTGGGTTTCATGGGCGCGGGCAAGACCACCGTTGGGCGTGCTCTTAGCCGGCGGTTAGGTTTGCCGTTCGAAGACTTGGACGAGCGGATTCAGCAGCGCGAGGGGAAAACCATCGAGCGGATATTTCGCGAGTCTGGAGAAGCGGGGTTTCGCAAAGCGGAAACAGCCGCGTTGCGCGAAGTGCTCGCTGACTTCCGTTTATCGACTGGCGTGGTGGCATTGGGCGGAGGAGCATTCGTGCAGCCCGAAAACGCGGCGCTTATCGAGCAAGTAAAAGCACATTCGATTTTCCTTGATGCACCGGTGGATGAATTGCTTCGGCGATGCGATGGCGAAAACAAAGAACGGCCGTTGCGGCAAGACGCAAAACAGTTTCGCGAACTATACGAAAAGCGGCGGCTCTCTTACATGAAAGCAGCCATCCGGATTGATACTGACGGTAAAGATGTCGACGCAATCGCGGCGGAGGTGGCATGCAGTCTGGGATTGGAATAGGGAAGTGGGCGATAACCGTTCTGGTCGTGATATCGCTGTTTTCTTTCGCAGCGTCGATTGCTGCGGCAGCGTCCGGTAAGGACGACAAAGCGGCGGTTCAGATGGTGGACTCCGGTTCTTTTGGCGTTTTTATGAATGGGCGCCGGGTAGCCACGGAAACTTTTTCCATCCATCAGAACAGCGGCGGCAGCTCGGTGGTCTCCGAGTTCAAAAGCGAGTCGGGAGTCGATAAAGCCGACCAAACATCGGACTGGCAGATGGCTGCCAACAGCGACTTGCGCAAGTACGAATGGAAAGAAGTGAGCCCGGGACAATCCCAAGCTGTGGTTGTGCCCAACCAGGATTTCCTGCTCGAGCGCTATAGGAACAGCCCACAGGACAAGGAATTGGAGAAACCGTTCCTCATTCCCGCCTCCAGCAGCGTGCTGGATGATTATTTTTTTGTACAGAGAGAAGTGCTGGCGTGGAAATATCTGGCTACTACTTGCAAACAGGATAAGGGTGCGCTGCAGTGTCCGTTGAAGCAGCCAGTGCCGTTTGGCGCATTGAATCCGCACGCGCGATCTCCCGTGTCGGTGACACTGGAGTTTGCCGGCAGGGAAAAAGTTACGATCCGGGGCACGGATCAGGAGCTTAACCGGCTGAACCTGAAGAGTGAATCGGACAACTGGACGCTTTGGATGGATGACCAGTTTAAACTGCAACGAATTCTGATCCTGGGTGACAACACAGAAGTGGTGCGAGATTAGGTCGTATTGGCCCTCGTTGACTCACGCACGTTGCGGGTGTTGCTGACAACGCTGTTCTTCGCGCTGGTGCTGGGATTTTTGTACATCGCACGGCGCACACTGATTGCTTTCCTGTTTGCAATTTTCTTCGCTTACCTGGTGGACCCGGCGGTTTCCAGCCTGCAGAAATGGACACGCGGGCGCGGACCGGCGATAGCTATTATCTATCTTCTCTTTGCCATTCTGCTCAGCACGTTTTTTTTCTTCGTGGGACCACGTACGGCGCGCGAAGCGCGGCGACTCGGGGAATCCTGGCCGTCCTTGATCGAGCGCGTCAACACCGGCGATCTGGCACATCAGATTGGACAAGAGCGGGGATGGAGCGGCGAGACTACTCAACTCTTACAGAAGGTTTTATCTGATCCCCGCCTGGGCAATGTGGCACAAGAGGCGGGACTACGTGTCGCGGAAGTCGCACAACAAGCCTGGCTGCTTATCATGGTGCCGATCCTCGCAATATTTTTTCTCAAGGACGGGCGCGGCTTCAGCCAAGTTGGTTTATCCCTGGTGCAGAGCCGCCCGCAACGCGAGTTCTTGAATGATGTTCTTACCGACCTGAACGAGATGCTGGCGCAGTTTATCCGCGCCCAGCTTGAACTCGCGGCTTTGTCGATGGTGGTGTACATCTCTTTTATGACGGCGACGCGGGTGCCTTATGCGCTGGTTTTAGGGACAGCGGGTGGCATGATGGAATTTATTCCAGTCGTTGGTCCACTGGTGGCCGGAGTTGTGATTCTTGCAGTCGCGTTGCTCATGTCGTATCCACATTGGCTGATGCTATTCGCGTTCCTGATCGCATGGCGTTTGATTCAGGACTACCTCATTTCGCCGCGCATCATGGGAAAGAGCATGGAACTGCATCCGCTGGCGGCAATTTTTGGCGTATTGGCGGGTGCGGAAATTGCGGGTGTGCTGGGTGTGTATCTTTCAATTCCGGTGATGGCGAGCCTGCGCATTGTATGGCGGCGATGGCGCCTGTACGCGGAGAAGAAGCGCTTCGGTCCGCTGAATGAATATTCGTTTGGAACTGAGATCAGCCCCAAGGTCTGAGCTTTTACGGACGGTCATCCCTCTCTTCGCTCGGGATGACAATTCGATCGATGGTCGATCAGCGCAACTCTTCCATCACCTGATCTAGCACTTGCCTTCCCGGGCGAGTTGCCGACTCCGGCAGCGTAGCCAACGGCTCTTCGGTAACGTTCAGCATGTCGATGAAACTTGGCGCTTCGGGATTCACGTAGAACACTCCGGTGAGAACTTCGTTTTTCTCGTGAGCTTCGTGCAGGCGGCTGATGGCTTTGATTCGATTGGTCGCGTCGTACTCTTCTTCGAGCTTGCTGAAACGCAGCCTCGAGCCGTCATGCATGGTGACTTCGACCGTGGTACCGGGATCGTAATCGACATCGATTTCCTGGAACGAAGGGATGAAACTGATGTCCTGCAGCGGCTCTTCGTGGTCTTTCATGTATTTGTAAGATTTCGTCGAACCCTCGTGGTCATTAAACGTGACACAGGGCGAAACCACGTCAAGCATGACCGTTCCCTTGTGAGCGATGGCGGCCTTGAGCATGCTGTGCAGTTGGCGCTTGTCGCCAGAGAACGAACGGCCGACGAAAGTAGCGCCCAGCGTAATCGCCATGGCGCAAGTATCAATCGGAGGAAGATCGTTCAGGACGCCGCTCTTCAGCTTTGAGCCAAGGTCGGCGGTGGCGGAAAACTGCCCCTTGGTGAGGCCGTAAACGCCGTTGTCTTCGATGATGTAAATGATTGGGAGATTGCGGCGCATCAGGTGAACAAACTGCCCAATGCCGATGGAGGCGGTGTCGCCGTCGCCGCTAACGCCAAGCGCAATTAACTTATGATTCGCTAACATCGCGCCGGTCGCGACAGAAGGCATGCGGCCGTGCACAGCGTTAAAGCTGTGCGAGCGGCTCATGAAATATGCCGGACTCTTCGAGGAGCAGCCGATTCCGCTGGGCTTGATAACCCGTTCGGGCGAAACTCCCATTTCATACATGGCATCGATGATTCGCTCGGAAATCGCGTTGTGGCCGCAGCCGGCGCAGAGCGTAGTCTTGCCGCCGCGATAGTCGAGAACGGTCAGGCCAATGCGATTGATTTTCGGTGCGGGAGTGGGTGTGCTGGTCGTCGCCATGTTATTTGCCCTCCATGGTCGTGAGTTCGTCGGTCACGGAGCGCGCATCGAGCGGCAGCCCGTGAATGTGCGCAATGCTTCGCAGCCGCGTCACCAGTTCCGGCTTGATGTCAAGCTTGATCAGGCAGAGCATCTGCGCGTCGCGGTTTTGTTCCACCACATATACCCGGTCGTGCTGTTCGATGAACTCATGAACTTCCCGCGAAAATGGATACGCCTTCACGCGAAGATAATCAATTTCTATGTTGTATTCATCGCGCAACTGGTCGCGCGCTTCGATAATCGCCCAGTGCGAAGTGCCGTAGGCGATAATGCCGATTTTCGATTTAGTCTTTCCACCAGCGATAAACTCGGGGCGCGGAACGAATGACCGCGCCGTCTCGAATTTTTTGTTGATGCGTTCCATGTTCCTTTCGAAGTCGTCGGGACGCTCGCTGTAGCCTGATTTTTCGTTGTGCCCGGTGCCGCGGGTGAAATAGGCCGCAGCCGGATGCTCAGTGCCCGGCAGTGTGCGATAACCAACACCGTCGCCGTCCACGTCCTTGTAGCGGGAGAACCCGCCTAACCGGTCGAGATCTTCTTTGGTAAGCACCTTACCGCGGTTAATCGGTTCTTTCGGATACTCGAACGGATCCGACATCCAGTTGTTCATGCCGAGATCAAGATCCGACATTACGAACACCAGAGTCTGGAACTGCTCGGCCAGATTGAAAGCGTCCTGCGCCATACTGAAACACTCCGCGACTGAGCATGGCATGAGCAAAATGTTTTTGGTATCGCCGTGTGACAGGAACGCGGTCGAAAGGATGTCGCCCTGCGAGGTTCGTGTGGGCAAACCGGTAGACGGACCAACGCGCTGAATGTCCCAAATCACGCCGGGAACTTCTGCGTAGTATGCAAGGCCAGCAAATTCAGCCATCAGCGAGATGCCCGGACCGGCAGTGGCTGTCATCGAGCGCGCACCTGCCCATCCTGCACCCAGAACCATTCCGATGGCAGCGAGTTCGTCTTCAGCTTGCACGATGGCGAATGTCGCCTTGCCATCCGGATTGATACGATGCTCCTTCATATAATCGATCAGGGTTTCAACCAGCGACGATGACGGTGTGATGGGATACCAGGTCACAACCGTAACTCCGGCAAACATGCAGCCCAACGCGGCCGCGGAGTTGCCGTCGATAATGATCATGCCCTGTGTTTTGTCCATGCGCTGGATGAAATATGGATCTTGCTTGGTAAGGTTGGCGGTCGCATAGTCGTAACCGGCGCGAACTGCCGCGAGATTCAGATTGGCGGCCTTCACTTTTGTGGCGAACTGCTTGCGCAAGGCCTTTTCCACTTCGGCCATGTCGATGCCGAGCAACTGCGCCGCCACGCCCACGTAGATCATGTTCTTGACCAGCTTGCGCAGCTTGGCTTCGGGGCAGACGGGCGCAACCAGTTTGTCGAAGGGAACCGGATAAAAAACCAAATCGGTGCGCGCCTTATTTAAATTCAGCGGCTCGTCATAAAGCACAACCGCGCCGGGCGCCAGTGACATAACGTCTTCCTGCGCTGTCTCGGCATTCATGGCGATGACGAAATCGATTTCTTTCTTGCGCGCGATGTAGCCATCTTTGTTGGCGCGGATGGTGTACCAGGTCGGCAGTCCGGCGATGTTCGAGGGAAAAAGATTTTTGCCGGAGACCGGGACGCCCATCTGAAAAATGCTGCGGAGAAGTACAGTGTTGGAACTTTGCGAGCCCGAACCGTTCACGGTCGCAACCTGAATGCTCATATTGTTGACGACGCGTTTTGGCTCCCGTTGCCCTAAAGCATCGTGGAGGGCTACATCGGTGGTGGCCATTTACCTAATCCTTCCTTTGAGTGAGCGGAAGTCGGCCCACCCGGAGTCTGCTTGGAGTGAATGAGGAGTACCCTTGATTATACGGCAGCGACGTACTGGCGAACAGGCTTGTGGAGGCGGAATTCAGACACCAAAGTACCACACTGGGACTCATGCTTTTTATTCCGCGCGCAGGAACTGCGCCATGTTGCGGAATTTATTATATCGTGATGCGACCAATTCCTTGGGTGACATTTTTGTCAGCTCATTAAAATGTTTGAGCAGTGCGGCATCCAGCAAACCGGCCGCCGCTTCGTGGTCGGTGTGAGCTCCGCCCTTGGGCTCAGGGACGATGTCGTCGATGCAGCCAAACTCCGCCAAGTCCGCAGCGGTGATGCGCAGCGCTTGCGCAGCCAGCTCCTTCTTGGTGGAATCGCGCCACATAATCGCAGCGCAGGATTCAGGAGAGATGACTGAGTAAATCGCGTTCTCCATCATCAGAACGCGATCGGCGACGGCGATGGCCAGTGCGCCGCCGCTGCCACCTTCCCCGGTGATAGTTGTAATGATTGGAACTTCGAGTCGCGCCATCTCGCGCAAATTTCTGGCGATGGCTTCGGCCTGCCCGCGCTCCTCGGCACTCAGTCCGGGATACGCGCCCACTGTGTCGACAAAAGTAAAGATGGGCCGCTTAAACTTTTCCGCAATCTTCATCACCCGCAGGGCTTTGCGATATCCCTCGGGATTGGTCATGCCCCAGTTGCGGAAAACGTTCTGCTTGGTATCGCGGGCCTTCTGGTGGCCGATCACGGCTACTTCGTGGCCGTGGAAGCGGGCCATTCCACAAACCATGGCATGATCGTCAGCAAATCCACGATCGCCGTGAATCTCGCTCCAATTGGTGAAGATGCGGTCGACGTATTCGAGCATCAGCGGGCGTTGCGGATTCCTTGCCAACTCCGCCTTTTGCCACGCGGTGAAATGCGCGGCAACCTGGGCTTGCAGAGCGTGAATGCGGTCGTGAAGCTGCTGAATCTGACCGCGGACGTCATCGTCCTGCCCCGGCAACGAGTGCAGGCGCTCCAGTTGCTGTTCGATCCTACCCAATTCCTGTTGTGCTTTTAATTGAGACTCGATCTCCATGCCATTACCATTCGCAGCCGCCCAACGATGCTCTACCATCGACAAAAGGAACTCCGTTCCAGTTACCACCAGCATTGCATTTTTGACCGCCGGAACAGTCGCTGTTTGCAAATCGGGGCTCCTTTGAATGGAAACTCTTTTCCGTCGCACATTTCGATTCTACTGTAGAAACGAAGCTAGCTATGTTTCCAGGGGCGCGTCTCAGTTAATGACGCGGACTGCGCCGCGGCCACACAAAGCCTCGACGCGCGCAACAAAATTGCGGTCTGGATGGACATTATAGCCCTCTGCCTCCATCACCACCATGAAATCGCCCTGCCGTTCGACATCAAACAGTACTTTCGCCTCGCCCTTGCGCTCGGCGCAGAGTGCGTGGAGGTCGTCCACCACTGACTCGTTCGCCGTTTCGAGCGGCACGCGAATGCGCAGGGAGCGCGGCAATGGAACCTTGGCCTCGGCAAGCGGAGTGATGTCATTGGCCAGCAGTTTGGGATTGACTCCCTCTTCAATGCGCAAACCGCCACGTATCAGCACCGGCACTTCCAGCTTCACCTTGTCTTGCAGTTTGCGATAAGCGTCGGGAAACACAATCATCTCAACTGAGCCGACCATGTCTTCCAGCGCGCCTTGAGCGTAGAAGTCGCCCTTCTTTGACTTCAGCACGCGGATATTTGTGATGATTCCGGCAGTGCAGATAGTCTCGTCTTTGCCCGTGGACGCCTTGACGCCGGCGATGTCCGCGGTGCTCAAAGCTTGCAAGTCTTCCAGCTTGTCTTTGTATTTTTCCAGCGGATGGCCGGTGATGAAGAATCCGAGAATTTCTTTTTCCGCAGCCAATCTGGTGTGCTCATCCCAATCCGGCGTGTCAGGTAGTTTGTCATTGTTGACGGGAGCTTCCTCTTGAAAGACGCCGAACAAGCCGTGCTGGCCAGATTCCGCGTCGCGCTGCGTTTTCAGAGCACGATCCATCGACTTGTCGAGGACGGCCATTAACTGGCCGCGACGCCCCAGCGAATCCATGGCGCCACTTTTAATCAAGGATTCCATGACACGCTTATTGAGCAGACGCAAATCCACTTTCTCGCAGAACTCATAGATGGACTGGTATCGTCCCGAATCTTTGCGGCCTGCGACAATCGACTGAATCGCGTTATGGCCAACGTTTTTCACCGCCGCCAAACCAAAACGAATCGCGCTGCCATGCGGAGTGAAATTGGCGTCACTCACGTTGATATCAGGCGGTTCGACCCCAATGCCCATCTCGCGGCATTCGTTAATGTATTTCACAACGTCATCCGTATTGCCAGTTACCGAGGTCAGCAGCGCCGCCATAAACTCGACCGCATAATGGGTTTTGAGATATGCCGTGTGATAGGCGAGAAGCGCGTAGGCTGCCGAGTGCGACTTGTTGAAACCGTAGCCCGCGAACTGCGCCATCAGATCGAATATCTTTTCCACCTTCTTAGTTGGATATCCTCGTTGCACCGCGCCCTGGACGAATCGCTCCCGCTGCTGCGCCATCTCTTCAATTTTCTTTTTTCCCATGGCGCGCCGCAGCAGATCGGCTTCTCCGAGAGAATATCCCGCCAGCCGGTTCGCGATCTGCATCACCTGTTCCTGGTAAACGATCACGCCCAGCGTCTCTTCGAGGACCTCTTTCAGCTCCGGCAGTTCGTACTCGATCTTCTTGCGGCCATGTTTGCGATCGATGAAGTCGTCGATCATTCCACCCTGGATCGGGCCGGGACGATAGAGAGCATTCAAGGCGGTAAGATCTTCGATCGAGTTGGGCTGGTAGCGGCGAAGCACATCGCGCATCCCGTGCGATTCAAACTGGAATACGCCCGAGGTCAATCCACTGTGAAACACTTTCTTATAGGTTTCCTGGTCGGTAAACTCAATTTCCTCCAGCGCAATGCATTCACCGCGAGTCTGCGCAATCAGCTTTACCGCATCGTCGAGAATGGTGAGCGTGGTGAGCCCAAGGAAATCCATCTTGAGCAACCCCATCTTCTCGATGGCGACCATGTCGTAGGCAGTGACAATTTCATCGTTCTTGGTTTTGTGCAGGGGAACGAGTTCGGTTAGCGGCCGCGGCGAAATCACAACACCCGCGGCGTGAACTCCGGAGTTGCGGACCAATCCTTCGAGCTTCCGAGCGGTGTCGAGCAACTGGCGCACTTGCGGTTCGCTCTCGTAAGCCTGCTGTAAACCCGGCGAATCTCTAATCGCCTGTTCCAGCTTGATGTTGAGCGTGGTCGGAACCATCTTAGCGATTCGATCCACATCGGCATAAGGAATGTCCATGGCACGGCCTACGTCTTTGATCGCCGCCTTGGCCGCCATAGTGCCAAACGTAATAATCTGCGCAACATTCTCGCGTCCGTATTTCTGCGTGACGTAGCTAATCACTTCGCCGCGTCGATTCATGCAGAAATCAATATCAATGTCGGGCATGGAGATGCGCTCAGGGTTCAAGAAGCGCTCAAAGAGGAGTTCGTGCTGCAGCGGATCAATATCAGTGATCCCCATCGAATAGGAAACCAGCGATCCAGCCGCGGATCCGCGCCCCGGGCCTACCGGAATGTCATGCTCCCTGGCATAGCGGATGAAGTCCCAGACAATTAAAAAGTATCCGGAGAACTGCATCTGTTGAATGATGGCGAGTTCGCGAGTCAGCCGTTGTTCATATTCCGCAATAATGCGTTTCAACCGCCCCTGATTTGATAGTCCCAGCAAAACTTCCAGCCGCCGCGCGAAGCCCTGTCGCGTGATGTGTTCGAAGTAGCTGTCGAGCGTGTAACCGGCAGGCACATCGAAATGCGGAAACGGATTGCTGACTTTCTCTAACCGCGTGCTGCATCGCTCGGCGATGGCGAGGGTGCGGGTAAGCACGTCGGGCGCGTCTTTGAACACGCGAAACATCTCGTCGTGGCTCTTAACGTAGAAGTCGGAGCCCTGGAACTTCATACGGTTTGTGTCCTGAATGGACTTACCAGTTTGAATGCAGAGCATTACATCTTGCGCGTGGGCATCGTCTTCGCAGAGATAGTGGCTGTCATTCGTAGCCACCATCGGAATGCCCAATTCCTTTTCCAGCCGGAACAGGTGCGGATGGATACGGTGCTCCATCTCCAATCCTTGATCCTGAATCTCGAGAAAGAAATTATCCTTGCCGAAAATGTCGCGATAGAAAACCGCCGCATCCCGCGCAGCTTGGTACTTCTCTTCCATCAATCGTTCGGCGACTTCGCCCTTGAGGCAGCCGGACAACCCGATCAGACCCTTCGAGTGCTCCGCCAAGAACTTTTTGCTCACGCGTGGTTTGTAATAAAAGCCATGGAGAGAGGCCTCGGAGGTGATCTTCACCAAATTGCGATAGCCTTCTTCATTCTCCGCCAGCACCAACAGATGGTTATAGGTATCGCCGTCAGGCGGCGTGCGCGTGATGTTGTGATCGTCTTTTTTGCAGATGTACAACTCGCAGCCGATGATCGGCTTGATGCCGGCTTGCTTTGCCGCATTCACAAAATGGACCGCGCCAAAAATATTACCGTGATCGGTCATGGCAACGGCCGGCATGCCAAGCTCTTTCGCGCGCTCGCAGAGTTTGTCCACATCGCAGGCGCCATCGAGCATGGAATAGTCAGTGTGCAGATGAAGATGGACGAATTGGGACATTGAGTTCAAAGTATGTCGAGGTCAGGCTGATTCTACTTGGAGTTCGCCAGCTGCGACGCAGCTAGTTATCCACAGCGGTGCGCAGGATTTCATCAGGACTAAAGCGATTAGCCGGGCAGTTGAAAATCGACGCCGCGATCATCATTGGCTTTCTTGGTAGCCGGAATATCGAGTTGGTTGAGCTGAATTTTCCGCGCCCGCTGCCCGTTTAATATCCACAATGTTTGTCCCACAATCGCGTAGTTCTGTACTTCTTCGACGTGTTTGTCGCGGAAAACCAGTTCAGTCTTCTCGGAGTCAGACTTTGATCGCGATTGCGAAGCCGATTCGCGGGCTTCGCGTTCCTGGCGCAGGCGATCGACTTCATTTTCCAGCCGATCGATACTCGCCTGTACCCTGCTGTCGCCATACGAGCTTGAATAATCCGGCGGCGGATAACTCTGATAAGAGTTCGCGACATAGGAGTTGTCGCCGTAATCCCCATCGTCGCCGTAATCCCAATATGGATAGCCGTAATAGCCAGCGTAAGGCCAAGATCCGTAGAAACGCCTATGATAGAAAAACGGCGAACGGCCGGGATGGCCAAAGCCAAGTCTGCCAAAGCCGGAGCCAAAGTGAGGGCCTCCGCGAGTACCACCTGAAAAACCGAAGGAGTGACCCGTCATAATCGGGCCGCGACCACCGACCATGCTGTGGCCTCCGGAAAATCCCGCGTGTCCGGCGAAACCCCCGCCTCCGCCACGTCGCTGCCCAAATGCCGGTAGCGTCACCAAAGCCACGCCCAAAGCCGCAAGTGCCAGCCAGCGCCACATACTTATATTATAGCGCTGCTCGGAGCAGAAATGGGTTAAAGCATCTCGCCTGATAGCCGATATTTTATTTGACGGCCCTTGTATGTTTTGTTGCGAGTCCACAAATTTCTGAGACCCGATGCCATCTCTTGGTCTGGCGATGATCGTGAAAAACGGCGCCGCAACGCTGGGCAACTGCATTGCCAGCGTTTCCGGAATAACGGACCAAATCGTGATTGCAGATACTGGCTCGACCGATGGAACGGTTCAGTTGGCCCGCAAACTGGGGGCCGAGGTTTTTAATTTCCCGTGGCAGGACGATTTTGCCGCAGCCCGGAATGCCGCAGCGCGGGCGCTGACCACCGACTGGGTGTTGGTAATGGACGACGACGAAGAACTCGATCCCGAAGCGCGCGGCAAAATTCCTGCTCTGTTGAACGATCCAAAGGTCGGCGGCTATCTGGTTACCCTGAGAAATTACATCTTTTTCCGGTTTGGCGTAGGCGGGCATGGGCCAACAGCCCGGCCCTTGGATTCCGCGGTTCCACACGCGGAACGCGCTCGCGCTTTTAGTGACTTCGCACTTTGCCGGTTGTTCCGCCGCAATCCACAAATTTATTACGAGGGCAGGGTGCATGAACTGGTGGAACCTCGCATGCACGCGCTGGGGCTGGAACTGTCGCCCGCCAATTTATTGATCCACCACTTCGGTCATTTGTGCGCCGCGACTGAATTACGAGCGAAGGACGAGCTCTACCGGAAACTGAGCCGGCTTAAAGTGAAGGACGCGCCCAACGATTCGCAGTCGTGGACAGAACTAGGCCAACTGGAGTACGAGCGCTTTAAGAATTATAGTGCCGCGATCGAGTGTTTCGAGAGAGCCTTGGCGCTGCCGAACTCCTCCAATATCCCATACCTGTCACTGGCCAATCTTTATCTCGAAATCCAGGCTGACGAACGCGCTCTTGAAGTCCTCTCCAAAGTTTTCATGCAGGGGCGCTCGGCGGGAATGAAAAAACACATTTGCGCAGACGCACTTTATAACTTGGGACACTTAAAAGAAGCTCGATCCGAATACATTGCTGCCTTGCGCATTCTCCCGGAAGATGCAGTCATCGCCAGCAAGTTGGGATTGACTGAAGTCCGGCTGGGAATGAAAAAGAATGGTTTCGCTCACCTGACTAAGGCGCTCAAGACGCACCCGGAAATACTCGAAATGCACGACCGGCTGATCAAAGCCTGCATTCTGATGGACATGATGCCGCAGGCTGCAGATGCCGCAGAGCGCTTGGCCGTGGAGTTTGCCAGTCCAGCCGCAATGCTGCGTGCAGTGAGTATTCGAGCCAAGATGAAAGACTGGAATGCCGCCTCGAACGTTCTCCATCGCGGCCTTGAACTCTTCCCCCAAGACGCCGCCCTGCTTCGAGCCAGGGCGGAATTAGCGCAGGAGACGCCACAGTAGCTAGCGCCGTTTCTTACCTTTTGTTTTCTTGACCGGATTTTTTTTCTTCTTAGCCGGCTTCGCCACTTTCTTCGGCGGACTAGGTTTCTTGGTCTGCGGCCCAGCTTTTGCGGCGGCGACTTTCGCTGTCGGAGCCTTGTCGGCAGGCTGCGTAACCGGAGGCGGGGGAACAACCGCGGCGGCTGCGCCCTTTCCTTTCTTCTTGCCCGCGACCGGAGCCACAGCCGCTGGCTGAGGTGAGACTGCAGTTTTTGCTGCCCGACCGCGTTTGGGCGGCGGAGGTGGCGGAGGTGGCGGCGGTGGCGAGAAGGGTTTCAGAAATTTTACGATTTCCGTCCGCGAACGCAGCTTACCATCCAGTAGCAGCATGAACACATCGTGCGCAATCTTGGGATACTCTGGCATTTGCGGAGTGATGCGCAACTCCGTCATTTCGAGCAGCGGAAGCTTCTGCTGTACCTGCCGCCACTTGCCCAGGAAGTTCTTGATCTTTTGTGCCACTGCCTGTTGTTTTGCGGTGACATCGAGAAATAGAACCATCTCCGGACGGGCTTCCGACAACAACTTCCAGGTCCGCGAAGGGGTCGCAGCTTCCTTGCCCGTCAGGCGCTTGGCCAAATCCTTGGCATTGTCTTCGAGATCCTTCCACGCGGCTACCAGATCCTTGCGGGGAATTGCCTTGCGCATGTCCGCAATATCTTTATCGCCCATCCGCGACGTCAGGAAATACAAAACCGCCGGAGAGGGATCCGGCGTATATCCGAGTTGATTCATCTGCTGCCGCGTTTTCATCAACTCTGCCAACCCCGACGCGTCAATTTTTGCCGTAGACCAGTGGGGATTGAGCACCTTGAGCAATTCTTCTTTTTCCAGCACGCGGACGATATGCAGCGGGTCGTCCTCGTAGGCCAATTGTTCGATCTCTTGGCCGATGGCCCGGTCGGTGATGTACTCGATATAGTTATTTTCTCTCGCCGACTGTACTCGCGCCTGCGTGCGCTCTTCGAGCGGCCAATGAAAGCGTGCCGCGAAGCGGGCAGCGCGAATCAGCCGCGACGGGTCTTCCATGAACGAGTAGTTATGCAGGATGCGGATCAGTTTGGCTTCAATATCCGCAGCGCCATTGAATGGGTCCATCAGCAGGCCGCGCGATCCGGGATTCAATGACAAAGCCATCGCGTTGATGGTGAAATCACGCCGCCGGAGGTCTTCGATAATCGTGCCCGGAGCAATTACCGGAGGTTTCCCGGTCTTTTCGTAGCGCTCGGTGCGCGCCGAGCTGATTTCGGCGCGTACATTTCCCGGCAGCACCAGATATAAGGTTTTGAGGTCGTCGTCAACCGCGGCGACCCGTGCGCCAGCATGTTCGAGTTGTTTCTGCAGTTTGAGGGGATTGCCCTGAACGGTGAAGTCCAGGTCGCGAATGGGGAATCCGCTAATGATGTCGCGGACCGCACCGCCGGTGAGGTAAATGTTCATGCCCGCGTCGCGGGCGATATCCTGGACCAGGGTGACCCCGCGCTGCTGGTCGGGGGTCAGCCGGATTTCCATGGTGTAAATGTAGTCAGCCATGCCTTATTCAGAGCTCAGCCATCACCAGGCGGTAAAAATCCCTGATCCCACCAGAGAAAGATTTCCACAGGGCCAAATCTCGCCTGCCCCATAGCCTCCGGCACATTGTACGTAAACTGCTCTGTAAACTAGACTTAGGCGATCTAAGCTGGATGGCAGCAAACTAAAGAAAATATCACAACGTTGACATTTTGGCTACTGCGAATGAGATGACACACTATGTTCAAGGGAAACGTGTGAGAATCTGACTTAATCTTCTTTGTAGCGTCGGCATCGTGCCGGCTGTCGCGACAGGCATCTTGCTCTCGCTAGTGAGGCAAAGACGCACTGAGGACAGCCATCGAAATGGCCGCGCTTTAAAGAAAATGGCTTCGGTAATGGGAATCCGCAGCCTCAACTACTTGGCCAATCCATGCCTTCCACGCATAAAAAAGTCGTAGTACGGAAAACGGACCGCGACTCCATCAATGGTTACGTCGCTCCTGCCGATTTTGTGCGCGAAGGCAAGCTGGAATTGCTCAACACCGCAGGCAATGTAGTCGCGATCGACCTGAAAGATATCAAGGTCGTCTATTTCGTGCGCGAATTCGGGGACGCTGATTCTCCCAGCCGAAAGACTTTTACCACCCGGCCACGCACAGAGGGACTCTGGGTTCGTCTTCGCTTCAAAGACAACGAGGTACTCGAAGGAATGATGCCGAACGATCTATCGCTGACCACGAGCGAGGGTTTTCTGATCAATCCGCCGGATTTGCGTTCCAACACGCAGCGCATATTTGTGCCTCGCAGCGCCCTCGATTCTCTGACGGTGTTGGCAGTCATAGGCGCTACACGGCGGGCGCGTCGCGGGGTCACGGTTGATACCGGCCAGGTGCCAATGTTCGGTGAGTAAGTGCAGGCGCGAGCGTCTTCGCTGGTGCTGGGGAGCAACACTGGATCCAGAGAAAATGGTGCGCCCGGAGAGATTCGAACTCCCGACCTACAGCTCCGGAGGCTGCCGCTCTATCCAGCTGAGCTACGGGCGCGTGCCAGTCTTTCCAGTTTACATGCGGAGCTTTAGCGCATCAATTGTTGGATCGATAGTCAGCGCCAAGCTGCGAAGAAGGATCGCAGATATCCAAGTCGCAAATCGCAAGTTTGAGCGCGGAGCCAACGATCGTCCAACCATGAACCGTGCTGAAACCTGATTTGTGGTCGAACAGGAAAATTAATACCGGTTCCGTCCGCCCCCACCGCCGCCGTGTCCCGCGCCTCGGCCGCCGCGATCACGTCCGCCGCCACCACCGCGTTCGACTTTGGGACGCGCCTCGTTGACGTTCAACGTTCGCCCGCCAATCTGGCTGCCGTTCATCGCCGCGATCGCTTTCTCTCCATCTTCCGCGCTTGTCATTTCGACAAAGCCGAAGCCGCGCGATCGACCTGTATCCCGGTCCGTCATAATTGCGACCCGGTCCACTTGCCCGTGTGTCTCGAAAAGCCTGCGCAGTTCGTCTTCCGAAGTATTGAAATCAAGGTTCCCAACAAAGATGTTCTTCACGCGAATGCCTCACAATGAGCTATTTGAACGTCGGCGACTTCGGCGCAATCGGGGAGGCTGGTTGGCCAAGGGGACAGCCAAAGTTGACAATCAAATGCGCACGAAGTATAGCAGGTCTAACGTTATTGTTAAGTTATTTAGTATTGATCGGAATTATTGAGCGACGATGACTAGAAGCCGAGTTAGTTCAATCGCAGGCTCTTGATCGTAGTCTTCAATAACTCGGCCGAGTGGCGAAGCTTCTCAACCTCATCTTTGTCTAACTCAAGATGAATAACCTGCTCTACACCGCCGCGGTCTACCACCGTAGGCAGGCTGAAACACACGTCACTTAGCCCGTGATAGTTATTAATTAAGCTTGAAATTGAGAGGACTGTACTCTGATCGGGCAGGATTCGCAAGAAGTGTCATTGGCCGATTGATTTAAGAATTGTCATTCTGAGTGCAGGGCGAAACATACTCTGCTCAAAATGACAGGGTGCTTGTCAGCGTTCTTCTTCGGCCATCGCCATCGAACTTCGCTTCCGTTTGTTAGCCTGCAGAACTTTCTTGCGCAGCCGCAATGATTTAGGAGTGACCTCAACAAACTCATCGTCTGCAATGAATTCGATCGCCTGCTCAAGATTCAGATTACGAAACGGTACCAGACGAACCGCAATGTCCGAAGTAGAAGACCGCATGTTAGTCAGCTTCTTTTCGCGAACCACATTCACGTCGAGATCGTTGTCCTTGGCGTTTTCGCCGACTATCATTCCTTCGTAAACGTCGATTGTCGGGCCGACGAATAACTCGCCGCGCTCCTGCAAGTTGTAAAGGGAATAAGGCGTAGTCACGCCCGCGCGATCGGACACCAGAGCGCCGGTTAACCTGTGGGGAATTTCGCCTTGCCATTCCATATACCCATCGAACAGAGAGTTCATCACGATGGTGCCGCGAGTGTCGGTGAGCAACTGACTGCGCAGTCCAATAAGTCCGCGGCTGGGAACACGAAATTCAATCCGCACCCGCCCGTATCCGTGGTTGTGCATGTTCAAGACTTCGCCTTTGCGCGCCCCCAGTTGTTCCATTACGACTCCGACAAATCCCTCGGGCACGTCCACGGTTAACTTCTCAACCGGCTCCATCAGCTTGCCATCCACGCGCTTGGTCACAATCTCCGGCTTTCCCACCATGAGTTCATAACCTTCGCGGCGCATCATCTCGATGAGAATCGAAAGCTGCAACTCGCCCCGGCCCATGACCACAAAAGAATCCGTAGTATCGGTTTCTTCGAGTCGCAACGAAACGTTGGTCAATAATTCTTTCTGCAGCCGCTCGCGCAGATTTCGAGAAGTCACATAAGTGCCCTCGCGTCCCGCAAACGGCGAAGTGTTGACGGTGAACAGCATCGCGATCGTGGGTTCGTCAATCGTGATGTGGGGCAGCGGCGCGGGATTCTCCGCGTCAGTAATGGTTTCGCCAATGGTGATGCCTTCGACGCCCGCCACGGCGATTATGTCTCCAAGAGTGGTTTCCGTGATGTCCGTCCGCTTGAGGCCGGAGAAGGAAAACAGCTTCGTGATTTTCGTCTTGTGAAGTGTTCCATCCAGTTTCGCGATGGCAACGTCTTCACCGGTCCGCATGGTTCCGTTGAACACACGCGCGATCGCCAGCCGACCCAGATAGTCGCTGTAATCGAGATTTGCTACCAGGATTTGCAGCGGTCCGGCTGTGTCGCCCTTGGGCACAGGAATGGTTTTGATAATAGTCTCGAACAGCGGCTGCAGGTTTATGCCGCCTCCTTTTATATCTCGCGAAGCGGTTCCGGCTTTCGCATTGGTGTACAAAACCGGAAAATCGAGCTGCTCTTCCTTGGCATCGAGATCGATGAAGAGGTCGTAAACTTCGTTCAACACCTCCTGCGGACGGGCGTCAGAGCGATCAATCTTGTTGATCACTAAGATAGGTGCAAGGTGGGCTTCCAGCGCTTTACTGAGAACGTAGCGAGTCTGCGGCAGCGGACCTTCACTGGCATCGACCAGCAGCATAACACCATCGACCATTTTCAGCGCGCGTTCCACTTCTCCGCCAAAGTCGCTGTGGCCGGGCGTGTCCACAATGTTGATTTTCACATCGTGATAAAGAATGGCCGTGTTCTTAGCCAAAATAGTAATGCCACGCTCGCGCTCCAAATCGTTCGAGTCCATAACCCGTTCAATGATGTGCTCGTTGGAACGAAAAGTGCCGCTTTGCTGCAGCATGGCGTCCACCAACGTGGTCTTGCCATGATCGACGTGGGCAATAATAGCGATGTTGCGAATGCTGGAACTCAAATGAGACTTCCTTCCCAATAACCGCACAGCGGCCTACTATCACTTTACTATGCGCGGCAGGAAAGCGGCGACACACAAGAGGGTAGTGCAAGAAGCACAATGGACGCCGGGCGTCCTCGCCCGGCTGGGACGAACGCTCAGTCTGCTGCGGAAACAGCCGTGTTTTTGGTAACGGGTTTTCCAGCCATCCGGCTCTCAGCCTCATTCACAGCACGCCGCGCCGCCATAATCGCTTTGCTGGTGGTCGATTCCGGACCTTCGGAATCAGTATTGGCAAAGAACACCCGGTCCATCGGCTGCCGAACCAGGGGCTGTATTTTCGTGTAGAGTCCCGGAGTCGACATATAAAGAGGATGCCCGCGCCGGTAAATGTGAACTTCGATAGGATCCACATTGGAGCCGGGAAAGAGTTTTTGAAAATCGCTCAACACGCTGACCGCTTTCTTGCGGGCGCCAGCGTCGGTGAGCAGGGAACTGCGATCCTCTTCTTTCAGGGGTGTGTAGCAGGTGAGGATGTTGTACTTCTGCTGGTAACCGGACTGATTGCGCACCACCCAATCCGCCACAATAAAATCAGTGAACGCATTTCCCGGACACCACGTGTCAAAGCTCTTGTTGAAAACCGGCTTGTCGAAGATGAGATTTACAACGGGATACGGAATGTATCGGATCTCATGCATGGCGTCACTTTGCTTATCGGGTAAGCCCTCGACGATGCGCCGCGTGATGAACTTCGGAGTGGCCATAATCACAGTCTTTGCCGCTACGGTCTTCAACTCTGCGCCTTGCATGTACGTGACTTGCACTTCGCTATTACCGGGAACCACGGCGACCGTAGTGGCGCCAGCCTGCATCCGGTCTGCGAATTGTGCCTGCAAAAGTTCCCCTAACTTTTTAGTGATTGCGCCCAGCCCGCCTGGCCAGGTGTAGAACTCTGGAAAAGTCTCCGCGCCGATTTCCTGAATATCCGAAATCCCCATGGCGGCGGATGTGTCTTCAGTAGTCGCTCCCCAGTTGGAAGGACCGTAGTTGTCGTACCACTGCTTTACCTCGGCGGGATAGCCTTTCATGAAATCGGAAAAAGGAAGATTGTCGAGTTCGAATGCGCGCTTCTCCAAGTCAATTGCCAGCATATCCTTCTTGAACTTCTTGAAGCCCTCGCGCACCGCTGCGGGATACGGCAATTTGTCGAGCCCTTCCGCCCACGTATTGCCAATCCATTCGCCTTTGATGATGGTGCTGTCTCGATCATGAACCGGCAGCGGTTCAAGGCCGATTTCTTTGGCGAAGCTGTACGCGTATTCGCTTTTGCCGAGAAACGCCGAACCAGTTGCATATGCCATTCCCTGATATTCCATCAAATAAGCGTTGCCGCCCCAGTGCGGTTCTTTCTCTAGCAAAAGGAAATCGTGACTGCGCGAAAGATATGCAGCGGTCATTCCGCTGACTCCGCCGCCGACAATTACCACGTCGTGACGCGCGGAAACTGGCGGACGAATGAATACTTTGCCATCGCGCACTTGATGGCAGATGCGATTTTCTTCACTGTCGACCTCAGGCTGGGGCGTTTCCGCGGCCAATAAAGACAGATCAATTGGACAACCAGCCGCGACCGATCCTGCGACCACGAATTTAATGAAATCCCTGCGATTTGTGCTCATAAGATTCCTTGTGTAGCGCCGGCATCTTGCCGGCTGTCCCGAGGGCATTCTGCCCTCGAGTGTGCGGGCGGGACGCCCCACGGTAGCTGCCCCGACGGCGGCGCTACAAAACCTATGCCTTCTCCACCACCTCGGTGACAATTTCCGGTGCTCCTTCTGAACTCATCCGCAAACGGTACCAGCCGACTATAGCGAGCAATGAAAAAACAAAAATGATGCTGGAGATGGCATTGATTTCCGGAGTAATCCCGCGCCGCAACCGTCCCCAAATTTCCAAAGGCAGCGTGTTGTCACGTCCTATGAGAAAAAAGCTGACCGCGATCTCGTCCATAGACAACGTAAAGATCAACAGGGCAGCGCCAATGATCGATAAGCGCAAGTTCGGAATCGTGATTCGCCAAAAGGTTTGCCAGTAGTTAGCGCCAAGATCGAGCGAAGCTTCCTCCTGCGCCCGATCCATTTTCTGTAAGCCCGCGAACACCTCAGTAGTAGCAACGGAAATTAAGGCGGTGCCGTGACCGAGCACAATCGTCAGCAGGCTCAGCTTCACGTCAGCTTCGCGAAATAGCATCAACAGAGAAAGCCCGGTGATGATGCCGGGAAGAATTAGTGGCAACAGCACCAGTCTGCGAAACAGAGTTTTCCCCGGAAAGTTAGCGCGATCGAGAGCCAGAGCAGCGGGAATGCCGAAGGTCAGCGAAATCGCCATCGCTGCAAAGGCGACTAGGAGGCTGTTGAGAACTGATTCCCAAATGGCATCATCGGCAACAAGCATGCGATACCAATCCAGAGTCAGATTACGTGGAGGAAATCCACCAACCCCAGCTCCGTTGAACGAATAGATGACGAGCGTGACTATGGGTAAGTAGAGAAATCCGAAGACAACCATCGCATGCCATGGCAGCCACCGCGAATTGCGACGGGCAGCGCTCATCGAAAACTCCATTTTTTCTCCAGCTTCTCCGACAACAAAAGCAGCGCCAACACTAGCAGCAGCATGCAAAATGAAATCGCCGCACCTAAAGGCCAGTTATAGGCCGCTCCGAATAAGCTCACCACGATGTTCGAAACCATGATGCCACTGGGGCCGCCAAGCAACAGCGGAGCGAGAAAATCTCCGAAGCTGAGCACGAAAGCAAAAGTCGCGCCTGCCAGCACTCCAGGAATGGAAAGCGGAAAAATTACCCTCCAGAAAGTTTGCAGCGGAGAAGCACCCAAATCATGCGAAGCTTCGACAAGATTGCGGGGAATGTGTTCAAGTGCCGCGTAGATCGGCAAAAAAGCAAACGGCGTATAAATGTGCGTCAGCGTGAGCACCACGGCAAATGGGCTGTAAAGCAAAAACTCGACCGGATGTTTTGTTAGGTGCAGATATTGCAGCAAAGTATTGAGCACGCCATCGCTGCCGAGGATTGTCTTCCAGGCGTAGGCGCGAACCAGATAGCTGACCCACAGTGGAATAATCACCAACTGGTAGAGAAGATCTTTTCTCGCGCCCGCATGAAACGAGAGGTAGTACGCGAGGGGATATCCCAGCAACAGCGAAAAGATCATCACTCGCGCAGCAATCCACATCGATCGAAAGAGAGTTTGCAAGTAAACATTCACACGCAAGAGCTCACGATAATTGTCGAGCGTCCAGCTGTGAACAATGGTTTGCGAAGACGAGACCGACCAGAAGCTGTAGCAAAAAAGCAGCGCATACGGCAGAAGCAGAAATGCAACCACCCACAGCAGTGGTGGGAGGGTGACGGCGGCTTTGTATGCGCGTGAAAACATTTAACCTCTATCCGGCGACTCGCGAACCGGCACTGCATCAGCCGGATTGAACTCCAAAAGCACTTCCCCTTGCCGGTTTTCGCGAGTTGCGGTCCTCACCGACAGCGTGAGCCCATCGTCGCAGGCGACTTGCAATAAATCGGTTGCGCCCTGAAACACCTGCCGTTCGATGGTGCCCCGAACCCGGACAATGCTCGTCTCAGTTGCTGAACCTGACAGCCGAATATTTTCCGGGCGCAAAGAAAACAAAGCCGGCCCATCCGGCAACGCGATTCTCCACGAAAGCGAGTGACAATGCGCACTTCCGGCTCTGACCTCCCCGCGAAGCAGATTGGTATGTCCAATGAATTGCGCAGTATAAGCCGTAGCGGGTCGACTATAGATTTCGCGCGGCGAAGCTACCTGCTCCAACTCACCCTTGCGCAACAGCGCAATGCGATCCGACATCACCATCGCCTCTTCCTGATCATGAGTAACGAATACAAAAGAGATGCCAACTTCGCGCTGCAGCGATTTCAACTCAACTTGCACTTGCCGGCGAAGATTGGCGTCCAGCGCGGAAAGCGGCTCATCCAGCAGCAGCAGTCGTGGCCGGTTCACCAAAGCGCGCGCCAACGCAACCCGCTGTTGCTGCCCGCCGCTGATGTTGGCGGGCTTGGCAGCAGCGAACGTACTCATCTTGACCATCGCCAGCGACTCTGAAACCCGCGCTGCAACCTCGCTTTTCGGCAACTTCGCTACCCGCAGCCCGTAAGCCACGTTATCTTGCACACTCAAATGCGGGAACAGCGCGTACTGCTGAAAAACCGTATTGACGCGCCGCCGGTATGCCGGCAACAGATCCAATCGTTCGCCCTCCATCAGGATCTCGCCAGAATCGGCGCTCTCGAAACCAGCAATGATACGCAACAGCGTCGTCTTTCCGGAGCCGCTTTCTCCAAGAATCGTCAGAAACTCGCCCTCACCGATTTGCAGAGAGATGTCGCGAAGTACAGGATTCTTCCCAAACGATTTTGCGATATTGCGGATGTGAAGCAACGGACGCACGCCTGATTGTTCGGACCGATGGACCGCGAGTTCGGTAACGCTTGTCATTGGCTTGGGTGACGCGCCCGACTCGTCCCCACTTCCGAGGGCAAGATGCCGGCGCTACATTTATTGCGCGGCCTTCACTTCATTCCAAATCTCGACATACTTCGCGCGCCGCGGTACGTCTTGCCAGAAATAAATGCGCTTTTGATAATTGTCGACATCATCCAGGTGCAGGCTCTTGACCTGCTCTGGCGTCATATACTGCGCTGCCTGCGGATTCGCCGGCGTGTAGCCGGTAACATCCGCGACTTTTTTCTGGGTTTGCGCTTCAATCATGAATTCAAGAAACTTATACGCCAGGTCTTTATTCTCACTCCCTGCGGTAACCATTAAATGATCGATCCAGCCCGTGGTATTTTCCTTGGGAATAGTTTCGCCAATGGGAAAGTTGAGTTTGCGAAGTTGATTCGTCATCAGCGGCCATCCCATGGCCAAGATCACTTCGTGGTTTTGAAAAAGATTGGTCAGCTCGCCGCCCGTCGACCACATTTTTCGGATGTTCGGCTTCAACGCCAGCAACTTGTTCTTGGCAGCGTCCAACTCCGTATCGCTTAGGTTGTAGAGGTGAGTAGGATCTGGTTTATCGAAACCGAGAACCTGTGCCGTCATATACACGGTCGAAAGTTCGTCCCAAACGGAAACCTTGCCGCGATATGTCGGATCCCACAAAACTTTCCAACTATCCGGCGCTTGCGAGAATGCGGTCGTGTCATAGAGCAAGGGATTTGGTCCCCACACGAACGGGACGCCGAAGACCTGCTCTTTGACACGGACCAGGGGCAGGGAAGTGAGTTGCGGCGAAAGTTGCGAATAACTGGGAAACTTCGCAAGGTCAAGCGGGGCAGCCAATCCCGCTTTCGCGATCGAGGTAGCAACATCGCTTGAGGGCGAGATCACGTCGTAGTTTCCAGCGCTGCCGCCGCGCAACTTGGCAACAAGTTCGTCGCTTGATCCCATGTACGACGCAGTAATTTTGCAGTGGTATTGTTCCTCGAAGCCATGTACGAACGATGGGTCGGCATAACCTTCCCACACCAAGAGATTCAGAGTTGGAGTCTTCTTGACGCAAGAACCAAGTAGAACAGAAGAAATTGTTAAAAGCGCAAGTGCAAAGCGTCGACTCGTCAACGTGCCTCCATATGTCGTTCGCGCCTCACGCCGCGCTAAAAAGTGGGCGGCGTATTAACCCACAACACTCGCGTCTCGGTACGGCCGGGATTGAACCAGCTATGCGGTGTCGCACTCTCAAAATAAAAACTGTCGCCAGGTTTCAGCCGGTATTCCACTTTCGCCACTGAAATATGCAACTGCCCCTGCAGCACGTGCAAAAACTCCTCGCCTTCGTGGGTGTAAGATTCGCCGCTGCCAGCACGAGGAGAAATACGAAACAGGTGCGGCTCCATCACCGTGTTTCCCCACGCCAGCAACTCCATGCGGACGCCTGGTCCCGCTTCTAGAACTTTGCGTTTCTCCGACGGCACCAATCGGCTATTCGATTCTGCTGCGTCGAAAAAATCAAGAATGTTGGTCTTGTAGAACCGTGCCAGTTTGCGCAGAGTGCTGACTGATGCGCTCATGTGAGAACGCTCCAGCGCGCTCAAGAACCCCACGGAGATGCCAACGTGTCTGGCAACGTCAGCTAAAGACAGCGCGCGCGCCAGCCGCATTTGACGCAGGTGCACGCCGATAGCGCTGCTGGCGCCGTTCGGCCGTATCAACCCTTCGCGCTTCAGTAACTGTGCTATCGCGGGTGCGTTCAACCCGCGCACTTTGCGCAGAAATTGGGCGCGCTTGAGAAGTTTCACGTCTTCAGTTGTATAAAGACGATATTTGCTGCTAGTGCGGTGAGGACGCATGAGCCCCAGATTTTCCCACGAACGAATCAGCGACGAAGAGACGCCGACAAGGCGTGCGACATCGCCGATTTTCAAGTAAGGTTTTGGGCTCGCGTTTTTCAATTCAAACTACGCTCCCATCTCTCTTCGAAGGATCGTTCCAAGCCTATTTTTTTACTTGACAGCAGGCGGTGGGTTCTCTAACCTTGCGCGATTATAGCAAGGTTTTATTTTCACGCAACATTGTTAATCGCAGCGGAATCGGGAGGCGATGAAATGCATCCATCTGTCGCGTATCGCGCGTCCGCCTCATGGCTGGCGGTGCTGGGCTTGCTTACCATTCTTTCGGTGCCCGCGTTCTCACAGAGCACTGGTGGCCGGATACTCGGCCGAGTCGCAGATCCTACTGGCGCGGTGCTGGCCAGCGTAAAGATCGTTCTGGTGAACGAGGCTACGGGCGCAACTCGTGACACCCAGACGAATGCCAACGGCGATTACACTTTTGTGGAAGTTGTACCTGGCACCTATCGAATCGAATATGAGCTGTCAGGATTTAAGAAGAGCTTGCAGAAAGATGTCACCGTCGATGTCAATCAGGTGGTCACGCTCAATCAGACATTGGCAATCGGCGCCACTCAGGAAACCGTGGAGGTGACTTCGGAAGCGCCACAGGTGGATACGACCAGCACACAGCTCGGCGCCGTGATCAACGATCGTTCGGTGAACGAATTGCCGTTGAACACCCGCGATACTTATCAGTTCCTTCAGCTTCAACCCGGCGTGCAATCGCAGTTGGGCAGTAGTGGCAGCCTTTTCTATGGTTCAGATTCGGCGGGTTCGGTTTCCGTGAATGGCGGGCGCGGGCGCTCGAATAACTTTAGCGTGAACGGCGGAGACGCTAACGACCAGTTCGTCAACCTGCCTACGATCCAACCCACCCCGGACAGCATTGCAGAATTTCGCGTCATCACCAATACATTCGATGCCGAGTATGGCCGCAACTCCGGAGCTGTCGTCAACGTAATCACGAAATCTGGGACTAACAATTTCCATGGCAATCTCTATGAATATTTCCGCAATAAGGTTCTGAATGCGCAAGGTTATTTCAACACCGTCAAACCGCAATTCAATCAGAACCAATTTGGGGGGACGTTTGGTGGGCCCATCAGAAGGGACCGGACGTTCTTCTTTGTATCGTATGAAGGACGCCGCATCGTGCAGGGACAATCGGGTTCGCAGGTTATAGTCCCCACTGGCGCGGAAAGAACCGGAGATTTTTCGGCCATCGCTTCTCCCGGGCAACAGTTCGGTGGCGCGATCAGTGATCCGTTCGTGGCAAGTGTTCTAAATGGTCGGCAAGGTTGTACTACTGCGATCCTAGCCGTGCCCGGGGCCGTAGCACCCGCGGCTGGCCAGTCCTGGGGTTCTATTTTTCCGAATGGAGTTATCCCCACCGCGTGTCAGGATCCTGTCGCTGCCAATTTGCTTCAGAAATACGTTCCGACCGCAAATGTCGGCTCCAATATCTTTCAAGCTGTACCCTCGGGAACCGATTTTCAGGATCAATTCACAATCCGCTTCGATCACAAAATTACCGATCACCAAAACTTCACCGCTTATTACTACTATACGGACGACGCCAATTTTCAGCCGTTCTCGTTCTTTCAAGCAGCTGGTGCCAATATCCCAGGTTTCGGAAGTAACAATGACTCGCGTTACCAGCAGGTAAACCTCAGCCACACTTGGACCATCGGTAACGCCTTGGTGAACGAAGGGCGGTTCACCTACATGCGCGAAGGACAGCTTGGTTTTCAACAGCCGCAAACCAACAATGCGGTCACAGCGTCGTGTTCATCTTCTGTAGCACAGTTCTGCTTTACTGGTCTTTCGGATTCTTCGGCTATCAATGCCCTGGCCGGCAGTGCGAGCGGCAATCCGGCATTCGGCATCACTCCTGGGTTAGGGCCAACGCATGAGGGTGTTCCATTCACCACCATTTCCGGCGGCGCTGTAATCGGAAACAACTTTGAAGGCCAATTGCCTCAGATAGGCAACAGTTTTCAGTGGGCAGACAGCCTTACTTGGGTCAAGGGCAGCCATACTTTGAAGTTCGGAGCCGATGTGCGCCGTGCGCGTTTCGACCAGACTCTGTATTTCAACGTTAACGGCGCGCCCGTTTTCAGCAGTTCGAGCGCGAACGCCGTGATTACCTTCGACGGCGACAACTATGCCGGATACCTTTTAGGCCTGGCTGATTCGTATACGCAGGGCGCTGCACAAAGCGAAGCTATCCGCAGCACCTCGGTGTACCCGTTTGCCGAGGACAGCTGGAAGATCAGACCCAACATTACTCTGAATTACGGTCTTCGCTGGGAGCTCGACACGCCGCTCACGGACATCAGCCATCACGTGCAAACCTTCAGGCCGGGGCAGAACTCGACCGTGTATCCGTGTACGCTAACTCCGGCAGAACAGGCAAGCTTCGGCCAGTCTAACTGTCTCGCCGCAGGTGTGCTTCCGACCGGGCTTGTCTTCCCTGGCGACAAAGGAGTTCCCGCCGGTTTAACCCAAACTTATTACAATGCATTCGCGCCGCGCATCGGATTAGCTTACAGTCCCGAGGCTACGAGCGGTTTCCTCGGCAAGCTCTTTGGAAGCGGCGGAAAGACCAGCATTCGTGCAGGCTGGGGGCTTTTCTATAATCCAATGGAGCAGTTGGTGATGGAGCAGTTCGGAGCGGAGCCCCCGTTCGGCGGAAGTACCTTCTTGTCGGGTACCTTTTTCAATACGCCTTTCGTTAGTCAGAACGGCACCATCAATCCCAATCCTTACAATGGAATTCTCAATCCTACCCCGGGTCAGCCGCAGGATTGGCAGAGGTTCCGGCCCATCGAACTTTTCGGTGAATTCCAGCCCCACATGCGGACGCAGTATACCGCTCAATACAATCTCAACATTCAGCGAGAACTCGCCAAGGACTTGATGTTGCAGGTCGGATACGTCGGCACTCAAGGGCATCGGCTGCTGGCCTCGCACGACATTAACCCATCCAATCCGCAAACCTGCCTGGACATCATAAGTCTGGCAAATGCTAATCAGGCGAACGTGAGCTCGTTTGGCGCTCCCGCGACTTGCGGTCCGACCCTGGAAGATACGCAATTCATCATCTCGCCAAGTGCTATCGCACCGCCCGGAGGATTCCATGTCCCCTACGGACCGAACGGCCCGACCGTGATCCCCGCAGGTGCACCAATTGCCTCCGTTCTGGCGCCAGGAAATACCACTGGACTGAACCTCGTCGGCTTGCGTCCGTACTCTTCACCCACCTGCAATCCCTTCAGTGGCGCCAACTGCCCGGCGGACGGCATTCCAGTCTTCACCGACATCTTTGCCGAGGATACGGTCGCCAACTCTAACTACAACGCATTCGAGGCCATGCTCGAAAAGCGCTTTTCCAAGGGCTTGCAGCTCCAGGCCGCGTACACATTCAGCAAGTCGATCGACGAGGCATCGAGCTTCGAGGAAACGCTGAACCCCTATGCCTTCGATGCCAGCCGCGCGCTCTCGCTGTTCAACTCAGCCCAGCGCTTCGTGATTAGCTACTTCTGGGATTTGCCGATCCCCAAACACTCAGGTTGGGTAGGAAAAGTTGCCGACGATTGGGCAATCTCCGGCATTACGGAATTTCAGAGCGGATTTCCCATCCGTCTGTCGAACGATTCGATCAACGCTTCCAGCGACACAGAGTTAATCAACAGCTTCTTCTTTGTAGGCACTGAGGCACCGCAGCGCGTCGCGCCCTTCACCACTCTGAATCCAAAAAACAACGGTGGCTACTGGTTCAACCCTTCCGATTTCGCCAGTCCGCCACTGGGTCAGTTCAACACCGGCACACAGCGCACCATCTGCTGCGGCCCCGGGCTGAACAATACCGATTTCTCGGTGCATAAATTGATCACCCTGACAGAAACCAAATATATGCAATTCCGTGCGGAAATCTTCAACATTGCCAATCACACACAATTTACGAATCCAGATGGCAATTTAGGCGACGGCCCCCTGTTCGGCAAAATCACTTCGGCTCGCGACCCGCGACTGGTGCAGTTTGCGCTAAAATTGTTTTTCTAGCCTGAAATCCGGGCGGCCCACAGGGCCCGGACATTCTAATGGCCGCACAGGCGGCTTGAGATCCCTGGAGACACGGATGTACCCCGAATTGCAAAAGGAGCTCGAAACCTTCGAGCGTCGCACGCCCAAGTCCGCCGCATCGCACAAGAAAAACCTGAAGCGCATCCCGCTCGGTGTAGCCAGCAACTATCGCGCTTACGATCCTTACCCTATTTTCGTGAAAGAAGGCAGCGGCTCTCATTTCCGCGATCTCGATGGCAACGACTACATCGATCACAACCTCTGCTTCGGCGCGCTCATGGCAGGACACTGTCATCCTGCGGTGATGAAGGCCGTCGAGCTGCGTCTAAGCACGGGAACCATGTTCGGCATGCCACACGACATGGAATGGGAACTGGCCGAAGAGATTTGTAATCGCTTTCCCGTCGAGATGGTTCGCTTCGGCAGCAGCGGAACAGAAGCTACGATGCACGCCGTCCGGCTCGCGCGTGCCGCGACAGGCCGCGACAAGATTCTAAAATTCGAAGGCGGCTACCACGGCCTGCACGACGCCGCACTCGTTAGCGTAAAACCTCACGCGCCAGAATTTGGCGACCCCAATGCTCCCACTTCAGTTCCGGGCGGCTTGGGTGTGCCGAAGGCAAGCATTGACAACGTACCGGTCGCGGCATTTAACGATCTCGCCAGCGTCGAGCTTCGCTTCAAACAGAACCCTGGTGAAATCGCCGCCATCATTCTTGAACCCATCATGATGAACGTCGGCCTCTGCATGCCACAGTCCGGATTCCTGGAAGGCCTGCGCGAAATCGCCACCAGAAACGGCGCATTACTGATCTTCGACGAAGTAAAAACAGGCGCAAAGTTAGGATGGGGCGGAGCCTCGGAATACTTCGGTGTCAAGCCCGACATGATCTGCCTCGCCAAATCAATCGGCGGTGGCTTGCCGCTTGCCGCATTCGGCACGCATAAATTAGTGATGGACCTTATCTCGCAACACAAGGTTTTTCACGGCGGTACCTACAACACAAATCCAGTCTCGATGGCGGCTGGTCTCGCCACTTTCCGCGAAGTGCTAACGCGCGCGAATTACGGTCACGTAAACAAGCTAAGCCAGAAACTAAACGCGGGATACCGCAAAACTATCGCGAAGGTGGGATTGCAGGCTTACATCGCCAGCGCGGGCGCCAACGGAGCCCTCATGCTTTATCCGAAAGAGATCCGCAACTACCGCGATTGGACCGCCATTGATATCGATCTGTGGCGCCAGTACTGGTTCGGCATGGTAAATCGTGGCGTGATGCCGCAACCGTACTGGTGGGATGAGCAGTGGACCATTTCTGTGCAGCACACTGAGGCCGACATCGAAAAGCACCTCGCAGCCTTTGAAGATGTTGCGCCCGCACTGGCCAAGGCCCAGCAAGAACGCACAGCAGAAGTAGCCGTACAGACGTAGCTAGCTACGTCTCTGAAGGTAAGCCAGAAATCGGTTGTGGGTGGAGCAGCGCTTCAGCGCTGCAATGAGGGAAAGTTTTGTCAGACAGCGGCCAAGACGCAAACCAGCCTCACCTGAAGCGGGTTCTCGGCCGCTTCGATCTGGTATTGCTCTTCGTAGTCGCGGTCTTCAATCTCAACGTCGTCCCCAGCATCGCCGCCAATGGCGGCGTCACCGTCTGGCTCTGGATTATCGCTTTGCTTTTATTTTTCTGGCCGCAAGGCATCGCTGTAATCGAACTCGCCCATCGCTATCCCGGAGAAGGCGGCGTCTACCTCTGGGCCAAAGAAGTCTTCGGCGATTTCCACGGATTCCTCTCCGGCTGGTGCTATTGGACCAACAACATGCTCTACGTGCCGACGGTAATGCTTTACTTCGTCGGAGTCTCCGTCTTCGCCCTGGGCCCTGCCCACGCCGCTCTCGCTGACAACAAAACTTTCGCCATGGTGGCGTCGATAGCTCTGCTGGCCTTTCTCACTGTGCTCAACATCATCGGACTAAGCGTCGGCAAGTGGCTGAATAATCTAGGGGGAATCGGTACCTTTGTCGCAGCCGCCGTTCTCATTGGACTGGGTATCACTGTCTGGTCGCGCTTCGGAACCCCAGTCAGCGCGGCCGATTTCAAAATTCCCGCCGACCCCAAGTTCGTTTTGAATTCATTTGGCGTGATTTGCTTTGGCTTGGTCGGACTCGAACTCGCCTCGGTGATGGGCGACGAAATCCGCGACCCGCAGAAAACTCTCCCCGGAGCTGTTGCTTGGGGAGGCGTGATCTCCGGCGCTCTCTATGTAGGCGCGACTCTCACGCTGCTAGTCGCCATCGGGAAGAACGACATCAACGTGCTCCAGGGAATCGTGCAGGCAGTCAGCCACATGGCCGGCAAGGTCGGGGTCGCCTGGATCATCGCGCCCTTCGCAGTCATGCTGAGTTTGTCGATTGTCGGAATCGGCTCCGCTTGGATGGGCGGCTCAGCCCGCATCCCCTTCGTCGCCGGTCTAGATTCCTACATGCCAGCGGCCATGGGAAAGATTCATCCGAAATACGCAACTCCGCATGTAGCGCTGATCGTGCAAGGCCTGGTGTCGCTGGTTCTGATCGCTCTCAACTTCACGCTTTCCGGGGGTGTGCAGGAAGCGTTTCAGAAAATGCTCTCAGCTGCCGTCGTGCTGCAGTTGGTTCCATTTCTATATGTCTTCGCCGCTTTGATAAAGTTTGCCGTGCGCGGTTCTCTGGAAGGATGTTATGGCAGAGGCACGCTAATGTTTGCCGGCACCGCCGGATTCATCACCACGACGCTGGCGATCGTCGTGGCCTATTTTCCCGCCAAACAAATCACGTCACTATGGACGTACGAAGTCAGCATGTTCGGCATCACCCTGGGTTTTATCGCATTAGCAGTTTTTTTCTTTTACGGGTACAGCCGTCTGAAACCGTTAGCAGCAGTTCATGTGGACACGGCGGACTCGCCCGTGCCCGCAAATGGAAGGGCACGACTTTAGTGCCATTGAATCGAACGGGAAGGGCACGACTTCAGTCGTGCCGCTGAAGTCCCAAGAAATATTGGGCCTTCACGCCTTAGGGAACGATCAGGAGGTTAAAGATATATGCCAGGTGGAGTGAAGACCGACGTCCGCACTTATCAGATGTATGTCAACGGTGAATGGATAGACAGCAAGTCCAACAAGACGTTCCCAGTCTACGATCCGTCGACGGAGGAAGTGATCGCGCAGGTTCCCGAAGCGAACGCCGACGACGTCAATCGCGCGGTCATGGCGGCGAAGGCGGCATTCGAAAATGGACCTTGGGCATCGACCACGGCGCAAGAACGCGGACGCGTCCTATTTCGTCTCGCCGACAAGATCCGCCAGAACGCATCCATGCTCGCCGAACTGGAATCCCGCAACACCGGCAAGCCCATTGTCGAAGCCGAATTCGACATAGCCGACGTAGCCACCTGCTTCGAGTATTACGGCGGCCTCGCCACAAAGATTCTGGGATACGTAAACCCAGTCCCCGACAATGCCATGAGCCTCACACTAAAAGAGCCCATCGGCGTTGCCGGACAAATTATTCCCTGGAATTATCCGCTCCTAATGGCAGCTTGGAAACTCGCACCGGCATTGGCCGCGGGCTGCACCTGCATACTGAAACCGGCCGAGCAAACCCCCATCACTGCGCTAGAAATGGCAAATTGGTTGACCGACGTCGGCTTGCCGCCAGGGGTAGTCAACATCATCACCGGATTCGGCGAAAGCTGTGGCGCGCCCTTAGTCCAACATCCCGACGTAAACAAGATCGCCTTCACCGGAAGTGCAGCCGTCGGTAAAATCATTGTCAAACAAGCCGCCGAAACGGTGAAGCGGGTCACGCTCGAACTGGGAGGCAAGTCTCCCAACATTTTTTTTGCCGACGCCGACTTCGAAGCCGCCATCGACGGCGCACTCTTCGGAGTATTCATCAATCAAGGCGAAGTGTGCTCCGCCGGAAGCCGCATCTTGGTGCACAAACCGATCTACAAAAAATTTGTAGATGCGATGACAGAAAAAGCCAAGAAAATCAAGTTGGGTTCACCCACTGATCGCGACACAAAGATGGGCCCGCTGGTGAGCAAAGACCAATACGCGCGAGTTCGCTCGTATCAGGAGCTTGGAAAAAAAGAAGCCAAGCTCGCCATCGGCGGCGGACGCGCCGAAAAGTTCTCCAAGGGCTACTACGTCGAACCGACCATCTTCTACGACGTAAGCAACAACGCTCGCATTGCGCGCGAGGAAATTTTTGG
>DASYOD010000184.1:0-4838 GCA_036008085.1 Terriglobales bacterium | reverse complement strand
GCAAATTGATTTCCACTTGGACGCTCCTGTGGATGTGATGGTGGATGGCGAGGTACTCACACTGCAATGCCAGACGCTGGATGTCTTGCCATCGGCTTTGCGCGTCGTGGTATAAGAATTTATCCCTATGTCACAAGAACGTAGAAAACGGCAACAGCAGCGGCAAGGGCAAGATCAACCGAACCCGGCGCGGTTGCGCTACATTATGATTGCGATCGTGATTGTGGTGGCCTTTGCGGCCGCCTATTACTTGATTTGGCACAAGCGCATTAGCCATCTGGACGCTTTCGCCAAGTGCCTGACGGCCAAACAAGCCAAAATGTACGGCGCCTTTTGGTGCCCGCATTGCGACGAGCAGAAAGAGAAGTTCGGCTCATCGTTTCAGTACGCTCCCTATATTGAGTGTGGAATCAAAGGCTCACAGGGCATCGCAGCGGTTTGCACCCAAGCTGGCATCAAACGGTTTCCTACCTGGATTTTTGCCGATGGTACACGGGTCGAGGGCGAACACGAGTTGGAATTCCTGGGCGAGGAGACGGGATGCAGCCTGCCATGAACTCACCCGTGCGGCGGGTCTTTCAGTTGATTGCTGTTCTGGCTTTGGCCGGGATCGTCGTCTCTTCTGTTTCGCTGCATCACCACTATGGCACTTCGCAAACGAACTATTGTGATTTCGGGGCCAGTTTCAATTGCGACATCGTCAATCGCAGCATTTACTCGACGGTGCTTGGAATTCCGGACGCGCTGATTGGCATTCTAGGCTACGGCCTGCTGGTTGCTCTGGCGACGTTTTTTCGGACGAAAGCGGAAACCCCCTTCATGCTCCTGGTCGCTTCAACAGGTGGACTGGGTTTCGCTCTGTATCTCACATATATCGAAAAGTTCGTGCTGGCGACGTGGTGCATTTTGTGCCTTTCGTCGCTTACCTTGATTGTTCTGATTACGGCGCTGTCATCGTTTTTGGTGGCAGGTGCAATGCGCCGGAGTTGAGCGCGAATCCGATCATGGATTTGTCTGCGGGCTAGCACGGGCAAGGATGCCCGCGCATACATTGGACGATGGAAGAAACAGTTCACCCACAAGTCGCGCCGCCAAACGAGTCCGTGACAGGCGATCTTCGGTTGCACGAATTTCACAGCCGCGTATTTCGCAACACCCGGATGCTGCGGGTATGGCTCCCTCCACGATACGACGCGCCCGGCAACGCCGCGAGGCGCTATCCCGTACTTTACCTGAACGATGGCCAAAACCTGTTTGACCGCGCCACGGCCTTCGCTGGCGCGGAATGGCAGGTGGATGAAACTGCAGATCGGCTTATCCGGCAGGAGGTAATCCCGCCGCTGATCGTTGTCGGTGTCGACAACGCCCAGAATGACCGCATTAAGGAGTTCTTGCCGTACCGTTCGTTTCATCCCCCGGTTTTGCGACCACAGGGGAAGCGCTACCCAACTTTCTTGGTCGATGAGGTGATGCCGTTTGTGGCCGAGCGCTACCGCATCGCACCCGGCCCGGAAAATACCGGACTGGGTGGGTCTTCGTTGGGTGCGCTGATTTCGCTCTACACTGTGATCACGCGGCCCGGGGTTTTTGATCATCTGTTGCTGGAAAGCCCATCGCTGTTCATTTCAAATCGAAGGATCTTGAAGAACGCGCGCCATTTTCGAAAGTGGCCGGCAAAAGTGTTTCTGGCGATAGGGACCCGCGAAGCTGGTCGCGACGACAAAGACCGGCAAGTTGTCGAAGATGTCCGCGAACTCGACCGCAGCCTGCGAGGCGCGGGCCTGGATGAGCGCCGCTTGCTGGTGAAAATCGACGAGGGAGCATCTCACAACGAGGCTGAATGGGCGAAGCGCTTTCCGGAGGCGTTGAGTTTTCTATTTGGGACCGGGACCTCCTAAGACCATCTGATGGGGAAGTAAGAGACGGTCATTTCCCAGTCGTCGGATCGACCCTTCCTGAGTCCAACTGAGACTTTATCGACTCTTCGCGGACGATAGCAGGGTACGGAGAAAGTTTTGGTGGCGATTCATCGGGTTCGAGCAGCCACACGTTTCGATCTTTGAAATATTGCAACAGCTCCAGATTGTTCTGTTCGCCCATATCCCGGGCCCACACCACTTTCGCAGCGTCGATTTCGGCCGCGTTGTAAACCCACTCCGGATCCGATTGATGAGATAGCCCGTACCGCACGATGATCAAGTGCTGTCCCGGTGTGTTCTCCAGGCTATGCAAAATTCTGGCGCGGGACAGGTTGCCGCGCGGCCATGGATCCTCAATTCTTGCATGCGCCTGGATCGCCGTAACTCTGATGACCACGATGGCAAAACAGATCAGCGGGATTGCTCGCACCAGCGCCGGCCCCAGCAGCATTCCCCGCCAACGCCAGAGTCTGAGATGCCGGATGCACTGAACCAGAACAATGTATAGGAGTCCCGTGGCGGGTGCGAAATAGTGCGGCCGGAACCAGGTTTCCACTGCAAGGGCCAACAAAGACACCGCCAGCGCCAGGAGCGGAAATCGAACGCGCCGATCATGCCAGGTCCAAGGGAGAGCCAGTAAGGGAACAGTCAGGATCGGCCCTAAAAAGAAGCGCCAGAACCAAAAAATCTTGTATGAACCCAGCCTGATGAAGCCGGCAAGGGTACGATTGTCCTGGTAATCCTTAAATTCGACCTCGTAAAACTTCTCCAGCACTGGATAGCGATATGTGAGTTTTGGCAAGGGGGCCTGCCAAATAAAATATCGAGCCCGTGAGTAGAAACTGCGATCCACTTGGTAGCCCATACGAAGCGGGCTTCCAGTCACGCGGTAGTTGTAGTATCCAGTAGCGATTGCTGACAGCGCTAATACCAGAGCAATCGGAGTAAGCGCACGACGCAACAAGGTAGAGAAATTGGGACGCGCCGGGCCGGCTAGCCAAGCCGCTATTGCCACCGCGACGCAGGATGCGAGAACCAGTCCCTCATACGGCCGGGTGTTGGCCAGGATGGCAAGACCCAGAGCCATCCAAACCGCGTCTCGCACGGTTATGCGACGTTTTAAACGCGGCAGTGCGCCCAGCACGAGGGCTCCACCCAGGGCCGTTACGGAAGCACACCAATATCCGTTGATCCAGTAGCCGAAAACGCCCAGTCGAAGCACGACAAGCACGCCTCCAAACAGCGCCCAGCCGGGCGGAAGCCAAGCTTGAAGCATCCAGGTCAATGCCGCGCACATCAGCCCGGTAGAGATAAGGTTGCCGATCCAGGCATGTCCCAGAAGTTTCCCCGCGGCGAGTATCAAGCCCTGGGCAGGCGGATACATAGACATATAGGTAGGACGCTGGATAATGTGGAAGCTTTCGAAGTGCATCCACATCGGGTGGGTTGGATTCGTAAGCCGGCCATGGGCAAAAGTATCGGCCGCCAGCAGGTAGCTGTACTCATCGTGATAGTAGGGTTCAGGAGTACTGAGGACTGGAATCAGCGCTGCACGAATCACAATGGCCGCCAGACCCACAACGGCGATCGAAAGGCCTTTTCTTCGCGCCAGAGATCGAAGCCTTTGCTCCAGGTAGCGAAAAATCCGCGGCGTCGGCCGCCTCGAGCGAGGCCACAGAATCATCGCACCCACCGCGACTACCAGCAGCAATTCGATGAATTGCACGCCGAACTCGAAGAGCAGTCGCTCGTAAAGAGGCATGAATAGCAGATTCTTAATTGCGGATGGACTATTGTCAATTGACGCAGGACGTAGGGCCGAGGATATTCCCTGAACCGATCGCAATGAGTTATGCTCTCGCGCAGTGAAATCCCATCCTTCCGGGAACGCCGCAGTTTCGATCGGGGTGCGCGATGCTTCAGCCTCTGGGGTGATACTGTGGCTTGCTCTCACAGTTGCCCTCAGCGCCTTTCTCAGATTCTTTCGCTTGGAAACCAAGAGCTTCTGGCTCGACGAGGCAGCGAGCGCGACACTGGCACGGCTCGATTGGCAGCCGTTTTGGACTGCACTCATCCACCGCCAGGCCAATATGGCTCTGTATTACGTGCTTCTGCGTGGCTGGATTCGGCTGGGTAGTAGTGAGTTTGTTATACGCTGTCTTTCAGTGCTTGCCGGGGTAGCCGCGATTCCGGCAATCTATCTACTCGGCGCACGTCTTTTTGGACCCAGAGCGGGAAGGCTGGCTGCGCTCTTGCTGGCCGTTCACGCCTTTCACATCAGATACTCGCAGGAGGCTCGCGCCTACAGCTGGTTTGTGCTGCTGGCTATAATGTCTTCTTTGTTTTTGCTGCGGAGCCTGGAACAGCCCTCGCGCAAGAATTGGGGAGGGTACGTTCTGGTCAGCACACTGATGGTGTACACGCAAGTGTTCGGTGGCTGGATGCTGCTCGTACAGTGGATATCGGTATATTTATTGCGCCACAAAGTGCGTTGGAAAGAATTCCTCGTCAGCGCTGCGATGATTTGTTTACTGATCTCTCCTTTGGCCGGTTGCCTGCTTTTTGCTTCGGACCGGTCCCAGCTTCACTGGCTGACCAAGCCGGCGCTGCATGACCTGTACGAGTTTTCCCTCGACATCACAGGGGACGGTGGTCCTTTACTACTGCTGGTCTATGTGGCCCTGGTCTTGGGTGGGGTGGGCGCCGCCGTCAGTCAGCTGAAATCTCATTCCTCTGAGGGAGTTTGGAAGTACTGGTTCCTGCTGATTTGGCTGCTTCTGCCCGTAGCGTTGGTTCTCGCCATTTCCCTCCGCTGGCCTGCGTTTGAGCCTCGTTTCCTGATCTTTTGCCTTCCTCCGCTAGTGCTGCTCGCTGCCGATGCTCTGACCAGAGTTCGTTCGAAAGTTCTCTTTGCCGCTG
>DASYOD010000183.1:0-3707 GCA_036008085.1 Terriglobales bacterium | reverse complement strand
GAGCGGGCGATCGCAGAAAAGCACCTGAGCCTGGCGGAAAGTGAAGACGTTTACAAAGCGAATAACACATGGAATCAGGATGACTTTGGCGTCAAAGCACCCGGACTGGACTGGGTGGAATACTTTCGCGGTGCTGGCCTTGGCGGGCAGACCAGCTTCGTCGTGTGGCAGCCATCCGCCCTAGCGGGGGAGTCCGCGCTGGTCGCCTCTGCTCCGCTCGATACGTGGAAAGATTTTCTTGCATTCCATTTGCTGGAGAGCTATGCCGACGTGCTACCCAGGCGATTCGGCGAGGCTCAGTTCGGCTTCTTCAACAAGACACTTCTCGGCGTACCCCAGCAGCGTCCGCGCGGGCAGCGGGCCGTGGCGATGGTTAACGCCGAGCTTGGCGATGCGGTGGGTCAGATCTACGCCCAACGTTACTTCTCTCCGGAAGCCAAAGCCAAGGTTCAGGAGATGGCGGCAAATATTATCGCTGCTTTTTCGCGGCGAATTGCTGCGCTCTCATGGATGGATGCAACAACCAAATCCGAGGCCCAGGCTAAGCTCGCAAAACTGTATGTGGGCGTCGGTTATCCAGAGACATGGCGCAACTACGCGGCCTATGAGGTCAAGCCGGACGATATTTTCGGCAACGTGTGGCGCGGCAGCTTATTTCGGTATCAGCAGGATGTAGCGCGGCTGGGACTTCCAGTCGATCGCAAAGAATGGTCAATGACGCCTCAGATGGTGAACGCTGCCGACTTGCCGATTCAAGACGCATTAAGTTTCCCCGCTGCGATCTTGCAACCGCCGTTCTTTGATGCGGAGGCGCCAGCCGCTGTCAATTATGGCGCTATCGGCTGCATCATTGGGCACGAGATCAGCCATATGTTCGACAAAGAGGGGAGTGCGTTCGACTCAGAGGGCCGACTGCGCAATTGGTGGACTAGCGCCGACCTGGCTCACTTCAATACTGCCACAGCGGCACTGGTGGCACAGTATGACGCATATAAGCCGTTCTCCGATCTGTCGGTGAATGGCGATCAAACCGTCTCCGAAAACATTGCTGATCTCGCCGGAATCTCCGTTGCTTACGACGCCTACCGCGCATCTCTAGCAGATAAAGAAGCACCTCGGAAGGATGGCTTCACCGGCGACCAGCAATTTTTCATTGCCTTCGCACAGAACTGGGCCTCCAAGCAGCGCATCGCAGCACTGCGCCATCAAGTGCTGACGGACTTCCATGCTCCCGCGCAATATCGTGCCGATACCGTCCGCAACATCGATGCATGGTACGTAGCATTCGACCTCCGACCGGAACAAATACTCTATCTTGCTCGTCCAGACCGGGTTCGAATCTGGTAAAAGGCTACGAGTTAACGTTTGGAATATATTGTGGTAACAATACCGTGCGTGTCGGCAGGATGAAACGTATGGCTCGTATAGCCACAGCACAAGCGGAGTGATGACCATTTTGGCACGCGGACTTGAGCGTGCAACACCCGGGTAGGCCATCAAGCGGTATACGCGTCGCCAAACGAAATGGGTATAGCTGAAACGAAATGGTTCACCTATCGGCGCCCAAGTTGACGCCTCAGACCGAGCATGATGGCATCTGTGAACTCCTCCGTCGGATAACTCCTAGCTCGTGGTCGATTCGCGCGGATGCCGTGCGTCGGCTCGACCGCGGGGAACCAGAACCAGAGACGATCGCTTCCCGTTCGAGTGTTTCCGCGGAAGGCTCCGAGACGTCAGGCGAACCTTCCTACGGACGTTCGAGCACACACCGGGTCCCGGCGAAAGCCGGAGCCTTTTTTTGTGCTGGCCACACGTCCGACCAAATCCTTCTCCGTTTACCGAATAGTATATACCAAGAAGTATACCGATAATTGTTGGTTAGCGCGGTCTTGGATTGATGTCCGCGCGCGCTCAAACGGCCAGCATGGTCCCCCAGCCGACGTGCTTACCCCAAACCATATCTGAGGATCGCAACACGTCCGTCTTTTGTCGTCAAACAGGCTCCAGAACATCGTCATGATGGCCGGGAACGATTGCGATTGCCTCATCTGCCGCCTGGAGGCCAGCCTCCTGGAGGAACTGAGTGAGAAAAAAGGTTTGCAAGAGTACAAGCGGTGGGCGGCATCCAGCGAAGTTCTCTCCGCATTTCCGACCGCCTCTGAACTCATCGCGCATCTTCACCGACAACAGTGCGACGAGCGCAGTTCATCGCCCGATGAGATCCTGGTGGAACTGGTGGGAGCGGATGCGAGCGGTGTTCCCCATTGGCTTCTCGAGCGGTTGCTCCTGCTGGTTTTCGTTCCGACCATGCACCGCACGACTCGCCAAGTCAGCGCAGCATTCCCCTTACTCGCGCGCGAGGACACTGCCCAACACCTTTTCGCGATCCTTCTTGAATTTCTTCATTCCAAGGAACTCCGCTCGCGCCGATCGCACCTTGCTTACGCCGTCGCAAGAAAGATGCGGCGTAGCGCATTCCGCTGGGCCATTCGCGAATCTCGCCTGGACTTTCCCAATGACTCGGATGGGTCTCTGGTTGCACTCGGAGAAATCGAGGACAGCGTCGAGCGGGCCGATCCCCACGTTCTGCTGGCCCAGTTTCTTGATAATTGCCAGCGCCAGGGATGGCTATCGGAGGAGGAACGTCAACTGCTGACTGAATTCAAACTCGCCCGTGTTACCGGCGCGGAGATCGCACGCCGCAGCGGCCATACCGTTGTAGCGATCCATCACCGGATTCAGAGATTGCTCGAAAGACTCCGCCGTATTGCTCGAAAATCGGGAAGCGGCACACCGGAACAGCTCGATCTATTCCGGTGCTGAGAAAGGTGTTCCTTACTGCTCCTACGAAATCTATTCCATCAGCGCTGGTCTTTCTGTTTCGGCTCTCTTGCCGTGATTATTTCTCATGTACGACGATTGGTCTTAGTTCTCCTTTCTGCTGCGCAGTTTGTGCCGATGCTGGCCGTCCCGGTACTAGAGAAAAAATATTCTGTTAGTACCCGGTCAATTTTCATTTTCCGTGGCTGATTAGTATAGTGAGGGGAGTTCTCGCCGGTTACTCCCGCAGACCAAAGCCAGGCTGATTCCGTCGGCTGTTGGCTCGCTCGCGCGTGCGGCCTGGAGAAGGCACGGACGCAATTGTGGGGACCACGCTGTCACGGCGCGAACAGCCGTCCCTCGCAATCGTCTCCCGGCGTCTTCGTCTGCGCCCAGTTCCTACGGGGACTCCCTTCGTTTTGAAACTTGACTGAGCAAGGGAGAACTTCCATGAAACGCGTTCTTGCGAAATGCTTCGCGATCTTTTCACGGCGGTCGCCTCTCCTAACGATTCTTGCACTTTTACTGGCGGCTCCCGCCTTCGCGGCGCAAGGCAATTCTCCGTGGGAGAACGCGGTCAACGTTCTGATGACCGCCTTTACCAGCACGATTGCGCGCGGACTTTCCCTCGTTGCCATCGTGGTCTCCGGCCTCACCTTCGCCTTTGCGCCATCAAGACCAACATCGCCGACTCGTTGAACGTCGTCGTTCAGGTCGAGCGTCGACCGGGTCGCAGATACATTTCAGAGGTTCTCGAAATCAATGGATACGACCCCGATGCAGACCTTTTTGACTACAGCGCCGTCTTCCTCGCTAAGCAGGATCCACCATGAGCGCGAAGATGCCTTTCACTTCGAAACTGCTTACGGCTTCAGAATATATCGGCG
>DASYOD010000182.1:0-26902 GCA_036008085.1 Terriglobales bacterium | reverse complement strand
ACGTAGGATCCGGCGATCTCCCCTCCCTCGGGCTTGATGTTGCCCGCGAAAGTGCCCTGGCCGGCGCCTTTCCCGGCGTCCGGCTCGTTCAAAATGGTGAAGTGCTTGAACGGAGCGGTAGTCACGAAGCCGTGGGCGACGTTATTTGCGTCAATGAAGTACCCTGTAATCACCCCGAACACGTTGATGGCGAAAGTAATCGTGCCCTGGTTCGCGGCTTTGCCCGCGCCCGGAGCATTAAATGTGGTGAAAGTGCTGGCCGAACCACAGCCCGAAACGCACTGGTAGCCGTGAAACACGTTGCCATCGTCAAGGTAGGATCCCACGACTGTCCCCTGCGGGTTGATGCCGAAGCCTCCGGTGCCCTGACCGGCGCCTGTGCCCGCGCCCGGAGCACTAAATGAGGTGATGGTTTGAGCGCTTCCTAAACCACATGCAAGAAGTACGACGCTTACTACCTTCCACAGCTGCAGTCGATTCATAATTCCTCCTGGGTTGATGTGAAGTGAATGGTTATGCCGGAACCCCTTAGAAGCGGAGGCTACCTGGCGTAGCCCAACAGTTAATGTGCAATTCAGAGCAGAAGCATGCGCTGTTCGGTGCATGGCGTGTACGAAGGCATTTGAGCTGCCATCAATCTCCGCTACCAGCCGCCCAGCCTCAGCTTTAGTTACGGCATGAATGAAATCAGACGTTTGAAATCACATTCGTTCGCAGTTTTGATTGCGGAGCCGACGCAAATTTACAAGAAACGGGACTTTTAAAACGACGATTCTATAAAAAAAAGGATACTGATTGTATTATGCAACCGGTTGTATTTAACAAGCTGCTAAAATTCGGTACTGAAACGAGAAAGCTAATGGCCTCCAGGCGCTGGCTGCGACGGCTTCTGAAGCGGAAGAAGTTGGCGGAAAACTACGCCTTTACACCCGCAACACAACTGGTTATCATATGCAACCAGTTGCACGATCATTGCGCAGGGCAACGCCCAACCGGAGTGGAGGCAGAGTGAATAGGGATCACAGGTCAGAGTGCGTTATCAACCGGACGGTCGAGATATTTGGCGACCAGTGGAGTCTGCTCGTGATCCGCGACATCATTTTCATGAACCGAAGGCATTTTCGCGAGCTCCTGACCAAATCCGTGGAAGGGATTGCGTCGAATATTCTGGCCGATCGTCTTCAAAGGCTTGTCCAGCAAGGGATCATCGTCAAGGCTCAGGACTCCAGCCATAAACAGAAAGCCATTTACAGTCTGACCGAAAGAGGCATCGAATTGCTCCCTCTTCTGATGGAGATAGTTGCATGGGGGCACAAGTGTTTGCCGGCGCCCGGGCTAAGGGGTCTCGCTCGGGTCCTGGAGGAAGGAGGACCGAAGCTGAGGACAAAATTTATGTCTGAACTTCGCGAAATTCATCTGCCGAAGTCAGGCGCCAAGAAGAAGGTCCGCTCTCGGACGAAATCCCCTCGTATCTCCGCAATGCAGAAGCTTCAGGCAGCCCACGAAACGGAACTGGCCAGGAGATGACAGTAGAAAGTCACCAGCACCGCGCCACACCTGCTTGCCTCAGAAGTTACTTTCGGTCGGATACCGGCAACCGCAGCGGCCTCATTCGCCGCCATCCTGGCTATCATGGTCCATCGTTTTCTCTCGTCTCTCACTTCGAAGCAACGATTGGTGAGTATGCTAGAGCCTCTCAACCCGGACTCGTGGGACAGTGAAGGCAACCTCGTGGTTCCCCTGCACGGAATCCGCATTGCCTTGGGCGTGTCATTACTCGCGGCGGACGCGTTTTTCTGGTTCGCATACCTTGGCGACAAAAGGTGGCATGAACAACACCCAGGAGACTCCGGAGCCTTCGTAACTCCACTGTGGCTGTCGATGCTGTGGATTGCGCTGCCGCTGGTGCCTTTCATAATTTCTGCGTTGCTGCTCTCCACCCGCAGCGAGCAATCGAAAGCCGCCGGAGCCGGTATCGCGGCTGGACTGTTCACCGCAGGTTTTCTGTTTGCAGCCGCTGCGTTGGGCGGCATGTTCTTTCTTAGCTTCTCCCCAGATCCTTATGTGCTGCAGGACCTGACTGCAGTTGTTGTTTTTCTTGGTTGTACTGTTTGGATTCTGATTTCAGCCTTCCGGATCGGCAAGAGTAGCTGGGGTGTTTTCTTCATGACGCTGGTTGCAACCCTGATCTGCCTGACTTTGGGAAGCCACGCCTGGGAGGCCACCAGATATAACCTGGACTGGCAGCACGAACTGCAAAAAGGCCAAGCCGCCATTGAGCTGTTTGACCCGGTTGAGCAAGCACAGCATGCGCTTGCGTCGCTGGCTGGATGCCTGATTCTGAACCAATCGCAACATCCTCAGTCGGGATATCCGTCCTCGCTCGCTCCTCCCCCGCCAGACTGGTCCTGCGAGACGAAATTCGCTGAGAAGTCGGTGCGGGAGTATACCCTGAGCTACCTTCCTGTCACGGAGGCAAGCGGACGCGTAGCGGATTTTCACTTGCTCGCTATGCCGGTGAAGGTGATTCGTGGCCACTTTCCGTTGATGGTGGACCGCCGCGGGATCTTGTTTTCTGACGCCATGTGGGGATATTCAAAGCCATATATCAAAGCGGCCACCACTGATGGAAGATTTTCGGAAATCAGAGAGGTCGAGCGGAATATTGACAATTACATGAAACAGTACGCATTGGCAGACGCGCCCCAGGCCCTCAGTTCTGAAGTGATTGGAAAAACCTACAGCTTTCAAGTTCCCGGTATTCAAGAGGACGGACAACGCCTGGAAATCAAGAACTACGCCTTTCACTATCTAGTTTCGAAAACTGGAAATCGGTCTCGGTTCGCGCTCTCGGTGCAGTGTCAGAGCTACGGCAAGGACTGCCTGCGAAGCTATTTTCTCGACCGGAACCGCACCCTGCACGCGACTGGACAGCCGCGAGAAGCAACAGCTGATGATCCAATAGCTCTTGATTGTGAGGAAAGCGATTTGCCGTGTAAGGACGTGGTTTGGCCTGCTTCGTAGCGCGTTACCAGGTATTGTAAGCGGTGCCGTCGCTGCCAGTGGCAGTGGAACCGCTGTGGACATCGTAGATGCCGGGTTCTTGCTGGTCGACGGTCATGATGGTGTCGGTTTCTTCTTCTACCGTCCAGGTATCGTTGCGACCGGTCATTGGGTCATTGGGAATTTGTTTGAAATAGCCGGCGCTGACCAGGTCTTCGAGGGCTTGCGGAGCTTTTTGTTTGTCGAGGGTGTACTGCGAAATTACTGAGCGCAGGGCGAAAAGATTCTGTTTGAGCACCGACTCGCGGGCGCGCCAGATCGATTGGTTATAAGCGGGGAGAGCGACCGACACCAGGATCAGAATGACGCTGATGACGATCATCAGCTCAATCAGAGTGAAGCCACGGCTCCGCTTTGTGCGCGATCTCGTCATCTACCAGTCCTTATACTTGGTGCCGTCCAGCGCCGTGTCTTGCGATTTTGTGAATACATCGAAAACGTTTTGCTCACCCCAGGAGTCGGAGTCGGGATCGTCCTGCATGGAGTGCATGCCCCACTCAGTGTTATTGGTCATCGGATCAATCGGAATTTTACGCAAGAACTTTAATTTCTTGCCTCCCACGTCGACGCCTTTCACCAGCGTGTCCAAATCGGGCGGGTAGTTTTCCGAGCCTACCTTGGTCTGGAATTTGCCGGCATCGGCAGCGTCTTTGTAGCGATCGATGGCGTCGCGCAGCCCCCATAAGTCGCGCCGAAGTTCGCGCTCCTTTTCACGCTTGATGGTTACCCGCACCAGTGGGACCGCCAGCGTGCTGAGGATCAAAAGGATCGCGGTAGCCACGATCAACTCGATCAGGGTGAAACCGCGCGCGCGTTTTTTTCTGGATGCGGTTAACTGCATATTCAGATATTGCCAGTGCGGCATACCTCAGCGGCTAAAGCCTTCACTGTTTCGAAAACAATTACCGCAGCGCTGAAGCGCTGCCCCACCCAAAACCGTCAGGTGTCGTCGGCCAACCCTATTGGATCGTTACGTTCATGGCCGCGCCGGCGGCTGGGGCGGCTTGCATGCCGGGATCGCGAACTCCTCCTCTGGCAATGGTGAGCGTGGACTGTCCCGGGGCTTTCGCCACCAGCGTTAAGGTCAGGATTGTGCCCCGCCCGGAAATTCCGTTAGCGCCCGGCGGCCGCGTGGCCGTGATCTGCAGGGTTCCGGTGGTGTCATCGTCGCGATGGACCAGAGCTACCGCCTGACCATCTTGCGAAAGGAAACCTCCGTTCGACACGTTCACCACCTGCAACATCTTCGGATCGTAACTTATTTGCAGCGGCACGGAATACGCATTCTGAGCACCGCTGAGAACCACATTCACGGCGAAAGTCGAGCCCTTAGCCTGCGAAGCGTTGGCCGGATCAAAGCTGAATGCAGCCGGTCCGTTCGGAGCGGTGCTCGGCGATCCTGGCGGTTGATTCGCCGGAGGGTTCGTCGGCGGGCCTGGCGCCGGCGGCTGAACCGCAGGAGTAGCAGGCATCTGGTGGCTCACACGCCGCAATTCGAGTGCGTTGGCGGTTCCCACGTCGAGTGCTTCCTGGTTGAGATCGTTATATTCGTGATTGCGCACGATGTGAGGAATCAGAACGAAAACCGTTTCGGTTTCGGAGTGATCGGTAGCGGTCTGACCAAACAGATATTTCAGGATCGGAATCTGCGCCAATCCCGGGATGCCGGTCAGGGACTTGGTTTGCGAGTCCTCGAGCATGCCGCCAAGCATGTTGACTTCGCCTTCTTTCAGGCGGACTTCGTGCTCGATTTTGCGTTGCCCAATGACCGGTTGGCTGATGCCGCCGATGTTCGAGGTTCCGGTCACGGAAGAAATATCCATCACGACCTTGAGCGTGACTTCTCCGTTGGAGTGGACCTTGGGTGTGATGTCGATGTTCACGCCGACATCCAAGTATTGAAACTGGGTGTTCACCAATGGGTTAATGCCGACGCCGCCGATGCCAGGCTGGAAGGAGCCTGTGGCCACCGGTACGCGGTCGCCAATCTTGAGCGAAGCTTTTTGGCCATCCACGGCGCGAATCTCCGGCTTCTGAATGAGCTTGGTGCTGTTGTCACTGAATAGCGCAGTAGCCGTTGCCTGGGGAATCGTGATGGTGAAGTCCGTCGCGTTCAAATTAGCGAGCTGGTTCAGATTGAGCTGATTCGGTGTGCCGCCAGTGGTTGCGGTTGAGCCAGTGGTCAGGTTGCTGGTGGTGCTGCCGGGGGTAGTGGTCGTGTTGGTGATGTTGTTCTGCAAAGCGACCGTGGCGCTGGTTGGCGGACTGATACCCAGGGTCCTGGACTTGTCCCGGTTAATCTGCAGCACGGCAACATCGACGATGACTTCAGCCTTGGCTTTATCGAGATCGCCGACTAATTTCTGCGCCAGGGCAATCTGGTCGGGAGTTCCGCGGACCACGATCGCGCCCTGCGAAGGCAAGGGCTGGATACGGGAAATTTCGAGAATCTGCCGCATCGCGTTAACTACGTCCTGCAATTCGGTTGGCTGCGAAAGATTCGCGAGGTAGAAAGTCTTGATGACGCTTTGTTCGAGATCTTTACGCTTGGCGGGATTGTCAGCAGCGACGAAAATCGTGTTCGCGGTGACCGGGCGCCAAAATGTCTTCGATTCTAGGGCGATAATCTCGAGGGCCTCCTGGAGAGAGACGTTATTGAGTTCGATCTTGATACGTCGCGAGGTGTAATCGGGATCGAACAACACATTGATCCCTGCCAGCTTGCCGACGGTTTCGTAAATGACCTTTGAATCCTCGGTCATCTTCAGGTTGATGGGGACGTTCGAGATAGTGGACAGTTCGACTGGGCCGCCAGCCTCCGACAGACGCTTCTGCAAGCCGCTGGGCGGGGCGCTCGCCTTGGGCGCGGCAGACTTTGCCTCGTCGATCATTTGTTTGGTGTGACGGATTTCCTGTTGCGCGATAGCGCTTGAAGGGTCGATCTCAGCTGCTTTTTGAAATTCGGCTAATGCAGCATCAAGCTGGCCGGCCTCTCGCAGCAACTGGCCGCGATGTACCATCGATGCCCCAGCCAGAAAGCGCAGGCGTTCAAACGCCGAGCGATAAGTGAGGTCGCCAGGCTTGAGGTCATAAGCTTGTTTGTAAAAGTCGTAGGCCTGCTCGTAGTTTTGACGAGCCTCCGCGTCTTTGCCCTTATTGTATAAAGTCTTGGCCTTGTCGGCTGCGATGGCTTGGGTTACGGCCAAAACCAGCAGCAACGTCGCCGCCGCGCGGATCAAGCGTTTCATTAAAATTCCTTTTAGAGCAGTTTTGTCCCGTCGTCCGGCCAGAACTCGGGCCAAAACTCTAAATTTACCTAAGATAGTGTTAGCTGGCGCGATTATAGCATCGCCTCGGAGGGTACCGAAGTTACTGTCATGGCGGCAGTTACACTCTTTGGTTCTACTACCGAAGATGAGATATCAGAATCTCCGCTAATCCGCTCTCGCCAACATCAAAGTGTGCTTCAAACCCACTCTCCGCGAATCACCTGCACCGTGTTCCTGGGGCTAGCTTGATCTCGCATAAGATAAGCTATAAAGATCATGCCTCGCACGCAGCAAACCCGGCCCAATCCAGAGAAAAACCCGCGTCGCGATCCCACGGCCGCTGGGCAGCGCGATGCCTCTGTTAATAGGATCGCGTCACATAACTACTTCTTGCTGGAAAAATTTGAGGTAGGCGTCGTTCTGACCGGAACCGAGGTCAAATCGGTTCGCGCCGGGCGCAGCAACCTAAAAGATGCTTATGGCTTGATCAAAGACGGGGAACTGTGGCTGCTGAATTGCCACATCGGTCCATATGAGCACGGCAATATTTTTAATCACGCACCGCTGCGCACGCGTAAGTTGTTAATGCATAAAGAGGAAATCCGGAAGCTGATTGGCAAAACTCAACAGCGCGGACTGACGCTCATCCCCACCCGGATGTATTTCAAGAATGGAAAAGTAAAAGTTGAGTTGGCCCTGGCTAAGGGAAAACAGCTCTGGGACAAGCGGGAAACCGAACGCCGCAAGACTGCCGATAAAGAAGCGCGTGAAGCGATCGTAAGATCGCGAAAGAGTTAGCGGTGGCGGGTCGGGTCCGCGCCTGGGTGCGAAATCCATTATTTTTGCTTGCCTTGGCTGCAGGGCTTGCCGCATTCGTCGTGCAATCAGGAGAACTCGGCTCGGCCGACACGATGCATCGCCTCCAGGCTGCCCATTCTTTTTGGACTTCGGAACCGGCAGTCTTTCCCAATGAATATCCTGAGTTCGGCGTACACGGTCGTGGAGGCAAACTCTACGACTGGTACGGCATAGGCCAGCCGTTGCTTATGTTGCCGCCGGATGTTATCGGAACGTACATCGAACGTTCGCCAGTTTTCGCGGACTACAACGGCAACGACCCCAGCGTGCGCGATATTGTGGTCAGCTACAGCACGAATATCCTGATAAATGTTCTCACGGCGCTGGTGTGCTTCCGCTTATTACAGCTTTTGAACTTCCGCACCGGTCAATGTGTCGCTGGTGTGCTGGCGCTGCTGTTCTGCACCACTCATCTGCATTACACCCAGAACATGATGGAGAACAATTACATCTTGCTTCTGACCCTGACGGGATTTGCCTTTCAATACGAATGGCTGCGAACCGGAAGCCGGCGGGCACTGTTCATCGGCTCAGCCGCTCTTGGACTGAATTTGCTCACTCGTCTAACCACTGGCCTCGACCTGCTGGCGGCCGCGGCCTTTTTATTTCTAGCGTTGTGGTTTGATCGAGGGCGCGGTCGCGTGTTGTGGGAGCGAGTGCTCGCGTATGCGAAGACCGCCGTGCCCGTCTACGCCGTCTTTTTCCTCTTCGATCGCCTTTATCAGTTCTATCGTTTTGGATCGTTCTTCAATACCTACGTCCATTATTTCGCCGTGGAACGTCGGCTTCAGGATCCGTCGTTGCCCGCGAACTACCCGTTTGAGACGCCCTTTCGCGTCGGTTTTTTGGGGGCGCTATTTGCTCCGGAGAAGTCTGTCTTTCTGTTCGATCCCCTGCTCGTGCTCACGATTATTGTTGCGGTACTCGGCTGGAGAAGCTTTCGGCCCGAGGTCAAGGCGTATCTCATCGCGGCATTTTTATTGCTCTTCGGATACATCTGCTTTTATGCCAGGTACACGGTATGGAGCGGCGATTTCGCGTGGGGCGACCGGTACGTCTCTACCGCAGCGGAAATGGTGGCATTTTTCTCGGTGCCTTTGCTTTTGCGTCATCGTATCGAGCTGGGAAGGTTCGTGTGGGCCATCGGCGTGGCATTGATCGCGATCAGCGCAGCGATACAACTGGCGTCGCTTGCCTTTTGGTTGCCGCTCGAGATCTATCAGATGGAAACGCTGGGTCATCCGACCTTCGTCGTTGCCCTGCGCCTCAGGAATATTGTCGCGTTTGCCTTGGGCAAAATGGATGCGTGGGGACTCAGCAACCACGCAATGACCGAAGACCCTTGGGATTACGTTCACATCACCACCTGGAATTTTCTGCCGTTTGTGTTGCGCAGGGTTGGAGAGGCGCCGGCGCGGGTGGTTAAGGTTTGCTTCGGGTTGTGGTTCGCTGGAATTGCAGCCCTGACTTGCGTTCTTTGGCGGCTGAATGAAGTTCTAAAAATGTACGCGAGGGCGCCCGCGCCTACCTTGGGGCTTCACTAATTCGAAATCTCAACGCACAATATCTGTGGCCAAAATTGCCGTGAGCGTCGCCATCGCAAACAAGTCGCAAGAGCAGCAGCCTTCAGGGATGCGGGCGATCCCGATGGTCGGACTGTTATTGTTTGCGATCGGAGCGACACTGCCGATTTTTCTTCTGCCTCATCCGTGGATGGCCGTTCTCCGTTGGGCCGGTCTATTGGCTATCGCATCAACCGGCTTGTGGCGGCAATCGCTTACTCGCTGGATTTTCTTTGCCATGCTGCTGGGCTGCGAAATTGGGATTGACCGTCCGCAGTTCGCCGAGCACCTGCGTGTCTTGAGTGAAATCTTTTTGCGCCTCATCAAGGTAATTGTTGCGCCGCTTATCTTCGGAACGCTGGTTACCGGCATCGCCGGACACGGCAACTTGCGCAGCGTGGGCCGCATTGGCTTTAAGAGTCTGATTTACTTTGAAGTCGTCACTACGCTGGCGCTGCTGCTAGGCGTGGCCGCTATCAATATAAGTCGCGCCGGTGAGGGACTCGCCATTTCGCAGACTGCGGCGGCGACTGCGGCGCCGAACACTGCTCCGCTTCGCTGGGATGATTTCCTGCTGCACATCTTTCCCGAGAACATTGCAAAATCGGTTGCGGATAATCAGATTCTGCAAGTTGCCGTATTCGCAGTTTTGTTTGGGATCGCACTGGCGCGAGTGTCTGAGACGAAGCACGCTCCCATGCTGAAGTTCTGTGAATCACTTACAGAGACGATGTTTTCGTTCACCAACCTGGTAATGTACTTCGCGCCCGTCGGGGTTGGGGCAGCCATCGCGTACACCGTCGGGCGCATGGGCATTTCCGTTTTGCTGCCGCTCGGGAAGTTGCTTTTAACAGGATATTGCGCACTGCTCGCATTCTTGCTGCTGATTCTTTTCCCAATCTCGCGCCTTGCGCGTGTGCCGCTTGGCCGGTTCGTCAAGGCTGTGGCCGAACCTGCCACCATTGCTTTCGCCACTAGCGCATCCGAAGCAGCGCTGCCGCGCGCCATGGAAGCGATGGAGGCTTTCGGCGTGCCACGGCGCATCGTTGCCTTTGTCATTCCCGCCGGATACAGCTTCAACCTCGACGGCTCGACGCTGTACCTGGCATTGGCTTCGATTTTCGTTGCCCAAGCCGCCGGGATGCACATGGGATGGACCGAGCAATTGTTGATGGTCTTTACCTTGATGCTCACCAGCAAGGGCGTCGCAGGCGTGCCCCGCGCAGTGCTGGTCGTGCTTCTTGCGACCGCGGCGACGTTTCATTTGCCGACGGAACCGATCTTCATCATCCTCGGCATCGACGCGCTCATGGATATGGCGCGGACCTCGGTCAACGTGATTGGAAATTGTCTGGCATGCGCGGTCATCGCGCGCTGGGAGGGCGAACTGGTCGACAACCCCGAAGTGCCAACGGTGCTGAAGGCCGCTATTCCCTGACCCTTAAGATGTTATAGTTTTGAAGGGGCAGCTTCAGGCGCGCCGTAGACATTAGATAATCGCAAAAGACAAACGTCACTGGCTTACGGGCGCGTTCGGTAGCTCTTTGCTGGCTCTCGGTTCGTTGCGCTTTTCGTCGGAATCGACTGAGAACAGCATGAAGTGGTCAAAACTGTGACGGCGCAGATAATGATGCCTCCGGAAGTCGAAGTAGATTTCCGCGCTCTTCGGCAACCAGAGTTCGACGCTTTTTTTCTGGAACAATTGCGGAGCGTAGTCGACTGCCATGTGCTCACTTAGCAGTTGAATCTCGGGCATGGGGCTGACCAGGTCTGATTCCACGTGTAGCAGATGAAATGAATCCGCGGAGATCCAGGCGCGGCCTTTGAGACTGACCGGGTAGGAATGACCGGCAATTCTGTACTCTTGAATACGCGGCGGACGATCCGTACGCTGCTCGAACCGAACCAGCCAGGTTGCGGTGCCGCGCCAGTCGCCCAGCCCTTCGCAAGCCATCTTAAAATCGTCGCGTTCATCGGGGTGAAAAATCAGCGCCAGCGCTGGCAGTCCGCGGGTAGCAATCTGATCCGGAAAATCCTCTATACCGGAACGCTGATCGCGAAATTCTCCGATATGAAACACGCCAGGGCTAGGCTCCGAAATGGCGGCGACATAGTTGAACTTGAGCACGGTTCTGCTGATGGGATGGTCAAGTTCGTCGAGGTCTTCATGCAACAAATCTTCGATGGCGTTGAATCGTCCCACATCGTCCACCAATTGTTTTATACGATCGCCTGCACCGTCGATTACTTTGTCGTAGGGGCAGGCGACACCTTCAGCGACCGGCTGCTTTACATCATCGATGCCGGGCGGTCCCCACGCTTTCATGGAAAACCCAACTTCATTGGCGGCAAGCAGTACGTCGGCGCCTCGTGATGACGATGCAGCCTTGGCAGCAGTCGTCGGGTTCATTACCCGCCGTCGAAGCTCGTCAAACATGATCCTGACTTCCCCGGCCATTGGACTCGAGGGTGATTCCTTCAAGAAAGTTCTGTAAGCTTCCAATGCTTCCTGATTGCGCCCCAGGTTTTCGAGAGCTTGTCCGAGAGCGATGTGCGCTGAGCTGGCTGCGCCCCTGCCCTTTTCAATAGCAAGCTGGGCCTGCTCGCGGGCCTTGTCGTATTCCTGCTGTTTCAGATAAGTCTCCGCCAGTAAGTTATGCGCCATCCAGTATTCGGGATTAACCACGATCGCCTGTTCCAGGGTCTTTTTGGCTGATTCGTACTCGTGCAGCTGAAGCTGGGTTCGACCCAACAGAGTTATGGCCTGAACATTGTGGGAGTCAAATTTGCCGGCATCAACCAAGTAAATTTCTGCCTGCTTGAAATCTTTTTCCTCGAAAGATAAATAACCCAGCAGAAATTTAATTTCGGAGTTGTAGGGGAATGCCGCATCGGCAGCGTCGAGATGCTTTTGCGCCTGTTTCAATTTTCCTGACTTCAGAGCGGCGACGCCCTCGCTCATCTGCTTGCGAACTTTTACAGGCATCTCCTGGCGGGTCGATACGTTCAAGTCAATGGCGGAAGGATCTTTCTTTAAATCGACGTGTACTTTGTAAATGACATGTCCGTCGGGAATCTTTATTGCGAGGTTGGAGGTAAGGTATCCGACCGCGCTTACTTCGAGCTCATAGGACCCCGGGCTCAACGCACCAAGACCGGCTTCGGCATTGCTGCCGGTGGTCGCGTAGATCACTTTCTGAGTCTCTTTGTTGGAGGCCTTGACCACGGCTTGCCGGTCGAGTGGATGCAGATTCTCCCCTACTACATCGACCAGCAGGCCTCCCTGGGAGGTAAGACTGGAATCCGAAGGCGCTTCCAATGTCGGCCCGGGCGTTACGAGAACCGGCCCCCCCACGGCACCAGCTCCTCTTTGCGCCGACGCGCCGGTTGCCAGCAACAAAACCGCAATGAGCAAGCGTCCCGGAAGCGCCGACCGAAAATTCATAAACTGCACCGCACGTTCAGATTGGGGATTGGGGGACCTCTGCACTTCAGAGGGAGCTCTGAAGATGATTGAGCCTATCTTACCAGACGCGCAAAGGAACAATTGGTTAGCGGCAAATCGCAGAATCCGGCAAGAGCCGCTATCTTGGGGCCATAGTCTTGTTCGTAGCTTTGTAGTTCGTCGAAATCAAAATGCAGGATTCCAAACTACATGACAGAAGGGAATTCACGCCTCCGCAGCCATCATTCTAATTTTTGCCGGATCATACTAAGAACTCAAAAACTGACCGGGTGCCAGCAGTCCAGCATAACCGCTTGCCATAATTTTGCTGCAAAGGCTATTCTCGTTATTCAATACCCGCACCCGTCCATGCCCAAAAATCCCCCGCGTAAGTTCGACCGCGACGCTCGCCGAAAACATATCGGTCCAGCGCATCTGATTATCGGCAATTCCAAGATTGATTCTGACGGGTGTCACACGACGGCGCCCATCAAAAAAGGCACGTACATCGTGGAGTACACGGGACCGCGCATCACCATCAAACAGGCGGACAAGCTTTATGACGACCATCCGCGCACTTATCTGTTCGGACTCAGCGACGGCAAGCACGTGATCGACGGGGAGGGCGCGGCCGCCTTCATCAATCATTCGTGCGATGCCAATTGCGAGGCGGATGAAATCAAGGGTCGCGTTTGGATTATTGCAGCCCGCGACATTGAGGCCGGCGAGGAACTTACCTACGACTACAACCTGTACGATGGCGATCTGGATGACCCGTCGCCGTGTTTTTGTGGGGCGAAAAATTGCCGGGGAAGCATGTATTCAGAAGAGGAACTGGCAAAGCGGGCGAAGGCTCTGCGACGCCGGAGCACCATGAAGAAAAAAGCCAGCTGAAAAAATTATTGGCCCTGAGGGACCGGAGTGCGAGATTCCATCTTTACCGCCGAGAGGCTGGCCGGATCAAATCCACCGCCCAGAGCCTTGATCAGCAGAACACTATCCACCATGCGTCTGCCTGAAATCTGAACCGCGGTGCGCTCGTTGGCAAGCGCGGTCGTCTGCGCCGTGATTACCTCGAGATAAGTCGTGACTCCGCCTTTGTAACGATTGTTTGAAAGAGCCAGAGAATGTTCCGCCGCATTGACCGCTGCGGCTTCCGTATTGGCTTCATCCTCCAGCAAGCGCAATGCCGCAAGATTGTCTTCCACTTCCTGATAAGCGGTCAGCACGTTTTGCCGGTAATTCGCCACACTCTGATCATAGAAACCGCGAGCCTGATCACTGGCGGCACGACGCCGGCCAACATCGAACGCGGTCACGACTGCCGAAGCTCCTACATACGCGAACGTGCTGGGGCTGGAAAGCCAATTGACGATAGTCGTGCTTTCAAATCCCGCGCTTGGCCCCAGATTGAATAAGGGGAAATATGCTGCCTTGGCAATTCCGATTTGAGCGTTCGCCGAGACCATCTGGCGCTCGCTGGAAGCAATGTCCGGCCTCCGCTCCAACAATTCGGAGGGCAATCCGGGAGGAATTACGGGCGGTGTAGCGTTCAGCGCAGCGAACGGCAAAGTAAAAGATGAAGCCGGTACGCCTATCAGGACCGCAATCGCATGTTCGAATTGGGTGCGCTGCTCTCTGACATCAATGGCCTGCGCGCGGGCCGTCTCGAGTTGAGTTTGCGCCTGGGCCACATCCACCTGGGAGGCGACGCCGCCGTTGTATCGGTTGTTGGTCAACTCCAGTTGCTTGGTGTAGCTGGAGACAGTGGAGTCGAGCAACTGGGCTTCAGCATCCAACTCGCGCGCCTGAAAATAATCGAATGCCAATTCAGCGCGCACGCTGAGTCTCACGGTTTCGAGGTCTGCCAAAGTAGCCTGAGCATTGGCTCGGGCGGCCTCGACTGTTCGCCGCACTCTGCCCCAGACATCCGGTTCGTACGACATATCGACTGGGATGACGAGATCATTCGTAGTCGTCACACCGCTGGCTATTGCCAGGGGTCGATTCTGGGACAGACGCTCGCGAGTAGCTGAGACTCCGGCAGTGACAGTTGGATAGTAGTCCGCACGATTGTAGCGAACGGTGGCGCGAGCCTGCTCAAACTGAGCCTGCGCAGCTTTCAGACTTTGGTTGGATATATTAACTTTCTCTTCGAGCGCGTTGAGTTGCGGGTCCTGATAGATTTCCCACCATTTTCCCCGCAAGGTTTGATCGGCAGGCTGAGCAGGCTTCCAGTTTTGCGGTGTTTCTTTGTAATCCGTCGGAACGGGAGCGGAAGGCCGCGAGTAACGAGGACCAACTGCACAACCTGACAAAAGCATGAGGCCGGCAAAGAGTGCTCCACTCCAAACCGAAAGCAGGTTTATGGAAACCCGGCGCCGCAAAATCACTGTTGGCTTTCTCCCGAATTTGCCGCGGGCTGCGCAATGCGGACTTCTTCTCCCGCCACGATCGAATCCGGCGGGTTGACAACGATGGACTCATTCCCCGTGAGCCCAGCCACCACCTCAACCTCGGAGCCAAAGTCGTGCCCCAGCGTGATCGGCTTAAGTTCGGTGCGGTGATTGTCATTCACCGAAACCACGCGAAGCCCTTCCGCCCGGAATAGCAGCGCGTTTACTGGAAGAATGAAAGCCGTTGTAGCGGTTGGCAGCTTGAGGTGCACTTCCGCATAAGCTCCACTGAGCAACGTGCCTGTCGGATTATTCACGCGGATTTCGACCAGCAGGGTGCGCGTCGATTGGTCGATCGCGTTAGCAGTTCTGATCAGTGTTCCAGGAAACAGCCGTCCGGGAAATTCCGACAACGCCAGTTGCGACGTAAGCCCTGGCTTAGCGGCCTGCGAGTAGGCCTCGGGAACGTTCACGTAAACCCGCAACTTGTCTGGTTGGGCAATGTGAAACAACTCAGTCCGCGACCCGCCAGCACTGCCGGAGTCGATCAAAGCCCCGATATCGGTATTGCGCGCGGTGATTACGCCCTCGAAGGGAGCGTATATTTTTTCGAAAGCCTGCAGTTCCTCGAGGCGTTTTACGTTCGCTTGTGCAGATTGAACCGTAGCTTGCTTCGCCTCATAGTCCCCAGCCGCGTTGTCAGCATCCTGTTTGGAAACTGAATCAGTCTTCAACAGATCGGCGTAGCGCGTGGCCGTAATCTTCGAAAGATTCATGTTGGCTACAGATGTAGCCAAATCAGCTCGCGATTGCCGCAGTTGCTGGTCGACTTCCGGAGTTTCGATGTCCGCCAACAACTGGCCAGCCTTCACATGCGCGCCAATGTCCACGTACCAATGCTTCAGGTATCCATTAGTTCGCGCGTAGATCGGCGCGTCAATATAGGCCTGCACGTTGGCGGGCAGAACCACTTCCTGCGCCGGTTCGCCACGCTTGGGATGAATGATGGAGACGGTCGGGATAGCCATCTCCGCAGTCTCTTTGTCGAGACTTGCGCGGGCGTTAATGCGAGGCAAAATTCCCGAAATCACGAGAGCCGCAACAGCAGCGAGAGCGAGCACAAGAATCCACCACCGTCGTGAAGACCGGCGCTGCGGACGATGTTCCGGGAGCTTTGACTCTTCCATTCTCACTGGCTGCTGCTTGACTTCATTTTGCTGTTCAACCGGCATCAACACACTCCGTAGACTATATGAAAAAAATTAATGCTTGGCATGGCTCTTCGCCATGCGCTCCCTGCGGCCGTGCAGGATGCTGAAGAAAACCGGCACGAAAAATAAGGTCGCCACTGTGGCGAATAATAGACCGCCAATGACCGCGCGGCCAAGTGGAGCATTCTGTTCTCCGCCCTCGCCCAGTCCGATCGCCATGGGCACCATGCCTATGATCATGGCCAGGGCCGTCATCAGAACGGGGCGAAAACGCGTGAACCCGGCGGTAAGTGCAGCGGCAAGCGCGTCTTTGCCTTCGGTCAGTTGTTCTTTGGCAAAACTCACCACCAGAATACTGTTGGCGGTCGCAACTCCAACGCACATAATCGAGCCAGTAAGCGCCGGAACACTCAGCGTGGTACGCGAGACGAACAAAAACCAGACAATGCCGGCCAGCGCCGCGGGCAGCGCTGAAATAATAATGAACGGATCAAGCCAGGATTGAAAGTTGATCACGATCAGCAGGTAAACCAGGACAATCGAGAACAGCAGCCCGCTCAATAATCCCGTATACGAAGAAATCATGGTTTGAATCTGTCCGCGAACAATCAACTGCGAGCCGCGCGGCAATTCTTTCCTGCTCGCCTCAACGATTTTATTCAGATCGCGCGCCACACCGCCCAAGTCCCGGCCTTGCACCGTGCCGTAAATATCAATCAGAGGTTGGATGTCGTAATGCGAAACTACGGCCAGTCCTGCGCCGCGGCGAATCGAAGCCATGTTGGCGAGGATCCCGTAGCGGCTGCCACTCGGACCTGTGATCGGAATGTTCTCCAGGTCCTGTAAGGTATCGAGGCGATATTGCGGCGTCTGGGTCGCGATGGAATAACTCACGCCGGTTTTTGGATCAAGCCAGAATTCAGGAGTCGTTTGAAAACTCCCACTCAGCGAAACCAGCAAGTTATTGGCAACGTCGCGCTGGGTGAAACCAACCTCTTGAGCTTTCGTGCGATCGACATTGATATGCAAATAAGGCTGATCGAAAGGCTGCTGAATACGCAGATCGACAGTCCCACGAACTTGCTTGACCCGCTCCAGCAACTTGTCAGCAAAAGCCCGGTTTGCGGCGATGTTGTAGCCCACAATCTGAATATCAATGGGGGCAGGGAGACCGAAATTCAAAATCTGGCTGACGATGTCCGCCGGCAGGAATGAGAAGGTCACCCCCGGAAACTCCTCGGGAAGTCGCAATCGCAGATCATGAACGTACTGCGCCGTAGGCCGGTGATCCTTTTTCAGGCTGACCAGAATATCCACATCACCAGTGCCAATCGGAGCGGAGTTGCTGTACGAGAGGTTGATGCTGCTGTAAGGCAGGCCGATGGTGTCGATAATGCTGTCAACTTCCTTCGCCGGAATCTGCTGGCGGATGGACTGTTCGACCAAATCAGAGAGACGCGCGGTCTCCTCGATGCGCGTCCCGGTGCGCGCTCGAACATGCAGTTTGAACTGTCCCGCGTCCACCGCCGGGAAAAAATCCTGCCCCAGCCACGGAAGCAGGAACACTACCGAAACCAGGCAGAAGCCAAGAAAGGCCAACAAAAAAGCGCGTTGATGATGCAGACAGCGTTCCAGCAATCGGTGGTAGCCTTCGCGGAAACGCTCGAAAGCTTCTTCAAACTTGATCTGCATCGCCACCAGCGGGTTTCGGCTCTGGCTCGCCGCCAGCGACTCGGCTTCATGCCCGCGCAGCAGATATTTCGCCATGGTGGGCACCAGCGTCCGCGACAGAAGGTAGGAAGCCAGCATGGCAAACACGACCGCTTCCGCCAGCGGTACAAAGAGAAACCGCGCCACGCCGGTCAGAAAAAACATGGGCACGAACACAATGCAGATGGCCAGCGTCGAAACGAAGGCTGGAACCGCGATCTGCTGCGCGCCGTCGAGAATCGCGTGTTCAACTTCTTTCCCCTGCGCCAGATTACGATTGATGTTCTCGATTTCAACCGTGGCGTCGTCGACCAGAATGCCGACCGCCAGTGCGAGTCCGCCCAGGGTCATGATGTTGATGGTCTCGCCCAGCGCGCTCATCACGATGATCGAGGTCAGAATCGAAAGCGGAATGGAAACCGCAATGATGACCGTGCTCCGCCAGTTGCCCAGAAAAATCAGAATCATCAGTCCGGTGAGACAGGCGGCAATGGTGGCTTCTTTGATCACACCGTCAATCGATGCGCGAACGAAAAGCGACTGGTCGGCCAGCGGATTTATGTGCAACTGTGGGGGCAGACCCGCGGCAATTTGTGGCAGCAGCGCTTTCACGCCGGCAATAATGTCGAGAGTCGAAGTTTGCCCGCTCTTCAGCACAGTGAGCAGAACCGACCGCTGCCCATTCACCCGCACGATATTGGTCTGTGGCGGAAACCCGTCTCGGACAAACGCCACATCGCGAATGTAGATGGTGGTGTTCCCCACCGTCTTGATCGGCAACTGATTCAGTTCGGCAACCGTACTGGGGGCGCTGTTGGTATCGACCGCATACTCAAACGCACCGATTTTTGAAGTGCCCGACGGCAGAATGATATTTTGCGCGCTGATTGCATTCACTACGTCCAGCGGCGACAGACCCTTCGATTGCAACGCGTTGGTGTCCAGGTCAACCTGAACCTGGCGCTGCTTCCCGCCATAGGGATAGGGAATCGCGCAGCCCGGCACGGTGATCAAACGGGTGCGAATAAAGTTCACGCCATAATCAAACAATTGCTGTTCAGAAAGACTCTGCCCGGAGAGCGCCAACTGGATAATCGGCACGCTGGACGCGCTGTAAGTGATTACAAGCGGCGGCGTTGTCCCCGGTGGCAATTGCCTGAGTTGGGTCTGCGAGATCGCCGTCACCTGCGCGATTGCCTTGGTAATATCCGCATGGGGCTGGAAAAATACCTTCACCACCGCTATACCATTCAACGATTGCGACTCGATATGCGCGATGTCGTCCACCAGAGTGGTCAGCGCCCGCTCCGTCTGGAAGACAATCCGGTTCGACATATCATCAGGATTGAGACCCTGGTAGTTCCAAAGAATGCTGACCACCGGAATATTAATGTTGGGAAATATGTCAGTCGGAGTGCGGAGGATGACGATGGGACCGAGTATCAAAAGCAGAAGCGCAAGCACCACAAAGGTATAAGGGCGGCGCAGCGCTAATCGAACAATCCACATAAGCTTCCTTAGGGCTCAAGACAACTTGGACGACTGGCGAATAATTAACAATCGCCAGAAGTCCAAACACGCATAAATAACAAGTAAGTATGATGCAAACCGCGGCCAATGACGCCCCGGGCCTGCATCCGGCGGGACTGATACCGGATCATTAGTATTCTATTGGATTTGGCTATACACAAATGAGATGCAGAGTTTTATCAGGGAAGATGCTCCCACCTCGTAGATTACCCACATCGATTCCTGCGGTTCCTTGTATCGAAAAAGTCGTGGTTGCGTCCGTAGCGGCTTGCGATACTATAGCGCGCTAGGAATAATCTTTTCGGACGAGGGACTGGCGAGTTGCGCAGTCCAAACGATAGAAGTGTCCACACTCAGCCCCGGGGGAACACTATGTCGAGACCAATGCAGAGATTATTTTGGATCAGTTTCACAGCGTTCATATTGATAGCACAGGCGGTTGCCCAAGGCGGCGCAACCGGCGCCATCACTGGCGTTGTGCAGGACGCCAGCGGAGCCTACGTAGCCAATGCTGAAGTGCGCATCATCGACCAGAACACCAAGACTCTGGAACGCACGGTCAAAACCAACGCTGAGGGCTCCTTTACGGCCCCGCTCCTGCCGGTCGGAACTTATACCGTGAGCATCCAGAGTGCAGGTTTTGCCAGAAGTGATTTCGCCGACATTGTGGTTCGCGTTACCGAAACCACCCGCATGATTGCCAAGTTGACGCCGCAGGCGGTGCAAGAGCACGTCGAAGTGCAGGCGCAGGTGCAAACCGTCGATACGACTGACGCGACTACCGGCCAGGCAATCGAAAGCGCCACCATCCGTGCCCTGCCTCTGGCTACGCAGAATTTTCAACAGTTGCTCACGCTTTCGACCGGAGCTCAAGCAGAACTTAATAATGCCTCACAACTGGGACGCGGCGATGTTCGCATTCAGGTTAACGGCCAGCGCGAAGACAATAACAATTATTCGATTGAAGGCATCAGCGTCACCGACTATAACGTCGCTGAACTGACTAACACGCCGTTGCCGAACCCGGATGTAGTGCAGGAATTCAAAGTACAAACCTCGCTCTACGATGCCAGCCAGGGCCGCAATGGCGGCGGCAACATCAACGCCGTGCTCAAAAGCGGGACCAATCAGTTCCATGGCGATGTCTACGAATTTTTTCGCAATACTGTTCTGGATGCCAACGAGTATTTTCTGAATCAAACGGGGTCGCCGCGTCCGCAAATTCAGCAGAACATTTTCGGAGGCAGCCTCGGCGGTCCCGTCATCCCCGGAGGCAAGCTGGGATTTTTCTTCGCCAACTATCAGGGCACGCGTCAGCGCAGCGGCGACTCTCCCGGAACTTTGATCAGCACCTTCATTCCTTATGTGCCGGCGGCGGATCGAGGAACCACCCCGCAAGCCGAGGCCAATCTGGCTGCTGATTTCGGATTGACGAAGGTCGACCCGGTAGCAGCGTCACTGCTGGCGTTTCAAAGCAATCAGTTCGGCGCTCCGGCCAACGGATATTTGTTCCCGCTTCCAAATGTGCCTGCCGGTACGCCGCCGGGTTCACTGGTGCAGTTCACTGTCAGCCAGCCCGGCAAGTTCACCGACGATCAATTCACCGCCAACTGGGACCGCGATTTTCGCAACTCGCGCGATCGGGTTTCATCGCGCTTCTTCTTTTCCAATTCGCAAGAGAACATTCCCTTCGGCGCAGGTGGCCTGCAGGCTTCGCTCGGCGGCGCGGCCAGCAGCACGGATTTAAATTTTCCTTACGAACTGCCGGTTCATGATCGCGTCCTGACCGTGGACGAGACTCACGTTTTTTCCAACACTGTGGTCAATGATTTTCGCTTTGGCTACGTTCGTATCAACAACAGCGCGATTAACATCAACCCGGTTACGGCCAGCGATGTCGGTATCGACCGGCCGACGTCCAATCTGACCAGCAGTATCTATAAATTTACTTTCTCAACTTCTGGATTCCAGTTCGGCCCCACACCCCAGGCCAATCAATACCAGACGCAAAACAATTTCAACTTTGTGGATAATTTTGGCTGGGTACATGGCGCACACACCTTCACCTTCGGGGGCCAGTTCGTCCGCGTCAACCTGGACAAGCAATTTCCCCAAGTGTTCAACGGCCAGCTTTTCTTTACCAACACAACCGGATCGACCGATTTCGGAAATTTTGTAGGCGGGACGCCCGAGTTCAGCTTCGGTGGCGGCGGCGTCGACAACCACGCCTATCGCCAGAACAACTCTGCCGTCTTCGCGCAGGATGATTGGAAGGCAAGCGCAAACCTTACGCTGAACCTCGGCCTGCGCACTGAATTTCTGGGCGCGTGGACGGACGAGGATTGCCACATCGGCAATATGCAGTCGAGCCTCACCGAAAGCGGAACCTATCCTTTCATCTATCCGAGTTGCGTAGATAAACTCGGAGTTCCGGGGCTCACCGGAAATGCTGCCGGGTCCACGTTCAGAAACAGCGTCGCTACCGGCTGGGGACCACGCGTTGGTTTTGCTTGGGACATGGGCGGACGCCACACGACTACGCTGCGCGGCGGCTACGGCATTTATTACGTACGCGAGGACGTGGGCGCCGTCGATCAACTGAGCTTCCAATCGCCATTTATTCCGATTGTATTTTTCGGACAGACTCCGGGATTCACCATGTCCGATTTCTTCACCGGAACGCCGGCGACTAATCCCAACGCAGTGCCGCCGGCGGGAACGCTCTCGGCCGCATGGCTCCCGTGCCTGGCACAACTGACGAGTTTTCCCAATACCAACGGCGCAGCCACGTACGGCGGCTGCACTGGCCCGGGAGTGAACAGCACGCAAAATTTGTTTGTGCTCGAAGTTCCCCGCCACTTTGTAGTGCCCAACACGCAGCAGTGGAATCTGACTGTGCAGCGAGAGCTCGGCAAACGTTGGGTGCTGGAAGTCGGATACGTAGGGACGCACGGAATTCATTTGCGCGAAACTCGCGACGCCATTCAATCGGTGGACGCGAGCCCCGCGAATCCCTTTACCGTCAAGGACACCAGCGGCAACACCTATCAGATCACGACCAATACATTCGCGAATGCAATCGCGCGTACTCCGGCGCCGGGACTGAATGGTTACAGCGGCTACCAAATCTTCGCCAACGATGCTTACTCCACCTACAACGCGTTGCAGGCGACGGCCTCGCGGCGTTGGGGAGGGAATTATCTGCAGGCCGCCTACACTTACTCGAAGAACATTGACGCGACCTCAACGGGGAACACCGCGTTCAACACTGCTTACAACGACCAGAGCAACATTAATGCCTCTCGCGGAATTTCCGACTTCAATCGGCCACATCGATTGTCGGTGAGCTACGTGTACCAGCTTCCGTTTTTCGCTCACTCCACGGGGATAAAACAGGCGGCGCTCGGCGGATGGGAGCTGAGCGGCGTGACCATCTTTCAGTCGGGACTTCCCTTCTCGATTTTCGATTCGAGCGCCGGCACCGGGTTTCTCGGGCAAGGAAGCACGCCGCTTCTCGGAGCCAGTCTCGCTCCGGGCGCAACTATTGCCAGCGGCCTCACCAGCGGCGGCATTCAACAACGCGTCGCCAATGGATACCTGAATCCCGCAGCGTTTACGCCCGCGCCGCTTTTATATCCGACACAGTGCGCGAGTGATCCGAACTTCTGTACCACCGGCTTCGGCGACCTTGGCCGCAACCTATACCACGGACCGTTTCAGCAGAACTGGGACGCGTCATTGATCAAGTATTTCCATATTGGCGAACGGCAAGAAGTCCGCTTCACCGCCGATTTTTTCAACGTCTGGAATCACACTAACTTCGCCAACCCGACAGTCACGGATATCGAAGCATTCTTGGCGAGCCCGACTAACAGTCCCTTCGGAAAAATTGTGGGCACGACAGGTACGCCGCGGCTGGTGCAATTCTCTTTGCGTTACGCTTTTTAGGCATTGAGTCAGAACACGAGCAGAATGTTGGGCTTGAAGCGATGTTCCACGTGGAACACTCTCCGAGAAGGCTTGGGAGCAGCAGCCTAGTTCGGTTTGCGAACCTTGCCGTCGGATAGGTACTGGAGCAGGGCGGTGTCGGCGGCTCGTTTGAATTTTTCGGCGGCCGCTACTCTGGGACTGACCATGTTATCCGCGGATGGTTTCTGGCCGAGGCTTTGGCGCAGGCGATCGCCGTCCTCTGATTCGTTGGTCATCACCTGCAAGTAGAACCAGAGGAAGTGGCGCAACTGGTCGAGGGCGGATTTCAAGACGTTGAGCGACTCGATCTCCGGCAGTTCGCACAGGGCTTCCATCAGTTCCGGATCGCTCGGCGCTTGCATGGCTGCGCAGTTCAGGGTCTGTTGAATTGCGCGCAGATCTTCCGTTACCCGCAGGATTCGAACATGAACCTCGTCCAGAAAATCAGTCTTCCCCATGGTTCGCCGGCTTTCTTGATGGCAGAAATTACAGCCTCAACATCTCACCCGCGAACCGCAGCTAATAGATGTCCCATGTGCATGCGCTTTGGTAATTCGCGCCGTTACTTTGGTCTCAAGAGATTCTGTTAAGCGGAAACCGGCGGCAATATTAGGCCAAAACCCGCTAGCAGCAGGGCTTTTGAGGCATTCCGAGATGGCGCGTTTGAAGGCTAATGCAGCTCAGCGCACGAAAGTTCCTACGAAAGCGCTGCGTCTGCCGTGCGATTCCCAATCGACGTCGAGCCCAGGGCCACGGTAGGAATCAGTCAGGGCTACTGCAGGCATGGAGTGGGTCAGTTGCGTAAGCGGAGGATAAAAAGTTACCTCGTTGCCGCAAACATGGTCTTTGCCGTTGACGGGGCGGGTTTGCACGGTGGCGAATTGCCCGGCACGCAGCAAGGCTACCCCATGACGCTGTGGATTCACGGCCAGTTCCATGGGCACAGAAATTACTTGCTGGGCGTGACCCAGAAGTTCTCCTCCCATCTGATGGGCGAAGGCGATCAACGCCGAAAGCTGCTGAGGAGTTGCCTGATCGTCTACCAACAGCACGGCGCGCGCGGGATAGGGATTGGCGTAGGGATCGCCGAGAGTGGCGTTGGCATGCACTGCGGCGGCGACGGTCAAGCCATCAAGGGCCACGCCGTCCCAGCTTCCACTGGCGACGTGCCACGCGAGAATAGCCTCGTCGCCCACCAGATTGACCTCGCCATTGGCGAAACACTGTCCGGTGTAGACGTCGGCGCTGCGGGTCTCAACGTAATCGCCGCGAATCTGCTGGCCCAGGGCCGTGGTAGAAAGAGCCAGAAGAGCAATCCAAACTACTGTGCGCAAGCCATCCTGCATAACTCACCTCACTGCTAATTCTATTGTGCTCCAAGAGACACGGTTGTGAAAAGTCGAGTTAGAGGCGCAGGTCGCGGGGAGCCGCACACACGTTTTCGCGAATTTAATCTTTCCTGAATTGGAACTTCGGTCACCTTATCTTTCCAGAAGCCCGCTTGGCAGGCCAGATGTTCCTGCGGTCAGCGTCCGATGTAACCACTAGCGATGAATAGCGCCATGAAAAAAACAAAAGCGGTCCCCCGGTCATCGCACTTGTTGTTGGTCGGAGGAAGCAAGCAGTACTTCATCTATCTACGCGAGTTGTTGACGGACGGGGACAGCAGGCATTTGCATCTTGATCATTTGGCTACGCCCGCGGACCTGCTTAACCAGAACGGACAAAAACGTTATGACCTTTTACTTTGCAGTAGCGAATCGACTGATGACGATGCTTTTCAACTGCTGCAGCAGGTTCGCCAACATCATTCTAGCGTTCCGCTCATTTTTCTAAGCGATCCGGTAAGCAAAAACGCAATTGCGTTTGCGATGCACGGAGGAGCAGCGACAACCAGCGTTATCCGAGAGAAATCGGCAGATGGCCAGCAGTCGGATTCCGAGGTAACCCTACGCAAGCTTTGGCGATTGGTGGAGCAGTCGACCGACTCGGTAATCATAATGGACCGATCAGGCGTCATGGAATATGTGAATCCTGCATTTGAGGCGCTCACCGGGTACTCGCGGCAGGAAGCGATCGGTCAAACGTTGGGAATATTGAAGTCTGAACAGCAGGCCGGCGAACTTTACGAGGAGATGTGGAATACGGTTCTCTCCGGCAACGTTTTCCGGGGAATTGTCACCGACCGAAAGAAGAACGGCGAAGCCGTCATCATTGAAAAAGCGCTGACCCCGCTGCGCGACGCGAATGGCGAGATCACGCATTTTATATCTACTGGCCGTGACATCACCGAGCGGCGCCAACTGGAATCGGATTTGCGGCAAGCACAGAAGATGGATGCCATTGGGCGGTTGGCGGGAGGAGTGGCACACGATTTTAATAATCTGCTGCTGGTGATCAGTGCGTACGCTGAACTCATGCTCGACTCGCTGGGCGAGAACGATGCCCTGCGAAGAAATGTCGGTGAAATCATAACTGCATCCCGCCGCGCCGCCGATCTGACCCGTCAATTGCTGGCCTTTGGCCGCAAGCAAATGCAGTTGTTGCAAGTCGTCGATTTAAATACGGTGATCGCGGAAATTACCGTCATGCTGCCGCGGTTGATTGGCGAAGATATTGAGCTCATCTTCCTTCCCGAAGGAAATCTGGGAAAAGTTAAAGCGGACCCAGTGCAAATCGAGCAGATAGTCATGAACCTGGCGGCCAATGCGCGTGACGCCATGCCCAGCGGCGGAACACTTACTATCGAGACCGCAACGGTTATAGTTGATGAAGCCTACGTGCAGCGGCATTCCATCGTTCCTCCTGGTGATTACGTGCTGCTGACGGTGGCCGACTCGGGCCAGGGGATTGCGACCGAACACCTGCCACATATTTTTGAGCCTTTTTACACCACCAAAGAAGAAGGCAAAGGCACAGGGTTGGGGCTGGCGACTGTATATGGCATAGTTAAGCAGAATGGCGGTTTCGTCTGGGTTTATAGCGAGCCGGGACAGGGAACTACTTTCAAAATCTACCTGCCGCAGGTGCATTCATTGAGCAGGGATGTACGCTTAATTAAGCCGGCGGAACCGTCTCCGCGGGGTTGCGAAACTGTGCTTCTGGTGGAGGATGAAGCGTCAGTGCGGCAAGCGTCGCGGCAATTTCTCATTGGAAGTGGTTACAACGTGCTCGAAGCTGTCGATGGGGAAGACGCTTTGCGCGAAGCGCGGGAGCACGAGGGGACGATTCACTTGATGATCACGGATGTCGTGATGCCCAGAATGAGCGGTCCCAGGCTGGCTGAACGGTTGGGCGATGATCGCCCGGAAATGAAAGTCTTATTCGTCTCCGGCTATGCGGAGAGAACGGTGCTGCAGCACGGGAAAATCGACGTCACTAAGCGGTTCCTGCAGAAGCCATTTTCATTGAAGACTCTGGCTAAGAAAGTACGCGAGGTGTTAGAGACGAGTGCGGCCGGCGTCCTGGCTGGAGTTTCTCACGATTAGTTCTCGCTAGACGGGCGAGGACGCCCTTCCTCCATTTATTCTTATCAGTTTGCCGTTCTGCAGTTTGAATTTATCTCCTCGCCATGAGACTTCATGACCGGCGAAGCTGGCGATCCATACTGCTAGCGCGATTATGTCGCGTATGGGAAGTAGCGCCAGCGCCGGGATGAGTTGTCTATCTTCGAGCACAAGACTTCCAACCACGATGGCTACTATGATTCGCAACACCGCGGTGAGAGCCAATAACGCCCACGCCCAACTCGCGCCTTGGGCGCAAATCAACGCCAGTAATGCCCACGGCAGGCCGAACGTCACTCCCAGTCCGACGTAGCCGAAGAAACGCGAATCGCGAATTGTGCGCGCCCAACGCACTTGGTGATCCCAGAAACCGCGCAGCGTGT
>DASYOD010000181.1:0-11013 GCA_036008085.1 Terriglobales bacterium | reverse complement strand
CGTTCCTCATACTTAGCCGCCAGATCGCCGTAGCGGGTCGCTTCGTCGGGAAAACCAGCGTCATGATAGACGCTCTCCAGCGTACGGCAGCAAACCGCAGCTTCGGTGAATCGGCTGGCTCGCGTGTGCAGAGCCGCCAACCGCTGGTTGACGCGCAAATCACGGGGCGCCTGCGGCAAAGCGGAAAGCAAAGGCCCCAAAGCTTTCGCTGGCATGTTGTAGGAAATGAAAAGCTCAGCGTCAGTAAGCGCAGCGCGTACAAAGAGCGCGACATCATCCGGATAACGTTGATCGATAAAGGGCGCAGTGGCTTCTAGTTCGTCCACCATGACTGCGCCTTCTTCCGGCGTGATCATGCGCGATCCCGTCGGCCCACCCAGCTTTTCAATTACCTGCTGATAATTGCGGGCGTGTAACTGATTCTCCGGCTCCAGTTGAGTGAGTTTAAGGTAATAGTCGCGTGCCTTTTCCATCTCTCCCGCCTGCACATATCCGTGGGCGAGAAGCTCGTAGATTTCGGTGAGATGGCTATTGTCTGCTGCCTTGTTCAAGAGCGCGAGCAGCATTTCCAGGGCTGGCGTATTTTCCCGCACGTGGCCGATCAGAGAATGCAGGTTTTCCAGAATCTTCCCCGAATCGGCGGCGAGCAACCGATCAGAGTGTTGCTGATACAACTGGAGAGCGTCCTCAAATTGTCCGGCCGCGATCAGCGCATCGGCATACGACAAAATGGCACCAATGTCGTTGTGGACGGTGAGTAGCTTGGTCGCGAGAGTTCCGGCCTCGGGTAAACGTCCTGTTTGCAAATAAGCTTGCAGCAGAGTTCGCAGGCCATCGGGATGAGTGTCGAGGTCAGGGACTTTCTCGAGGCAATCGACCGCCGCCGCGACATCGCCCGCGTCGAAGGCGTTCCGGCCGCGCAGCAGCAAAGCGTACCCATTGCCGGGATCGAGCGTAATCATGCGCTGCAGAATTTCTTCCGCGGGACCCAGTTGTCCTTTGGCCCGTAAAGTCTCTGCCGCCGCTGAAAATATCTGCCAGGCTTCAGTCTTCTTTCCCAGGCGAACGTAAACCTCGGCCAGCCGCGTCCGCATGGCGACGTTTTCGGGATCCATTTCCAGAGTCTTCTGGAAAATACGCACTGCCTGCTCCAGTTGGCCTTCCCGGAGAAACTCTTCCGCAACCTGCAAATACTGTGCCCGCGCATCATTAAACAGACCCTGCTGGGTGTAGAGCTCAGCCAGTCGCAACGCGCACTCCAGCGACGCCTTCAACTTGCTCAGCTTCTTGTACATGGCAATCGCCTTCACCGTGAAACCCTGCGAGGCGTAGGCGTCGCCCACGCTCTTGAAGCATTCCACGGCTTTTTCGCTATTGCCCAGACGCGAGTAAAGGTCGCCCACGGTATTCATCACCGTAAGATCCTTAGGGTCGGCTTTAAGAACTTTTTCGTACTCAGTGATCGCGTTTGGCAGCTTGCCCTGTTGGACAAACTTCTCCGCAGCACTGAGAACCTTCTGCTTATTGAAGCCAAAACCAAACGCCATAAGAGTGCGGACTCCAGCTCCGATTCGCCTCTCGTTCGAGAACTTTCTCTACGTGACGAGAGTTCGTGCCCAATTTAACCATTTCATCGGCATCACGCCCAATGTCAGGAGATGGTCTTTAGGACAAGGGTAATTGTACGGCGGGGTACTCAGAATCGTATGGTTACTAAGGGTTACCGAAAGGGAGTGTACGACTGGGTTATGTAGGCTCGAGCGCTATAAGCAACAGACCCGCTACTTCCACAAGTAATAAAATCCCATCTGCTTATCGAGCAGGTTTTCTTTGGTCGGCAGCCATTGGGAAATGTCCCCGAACAGTAAGTCAGATAAAGTTTTCCGGTCTTTCTCGGGATGTACCAGCACTGGCTCACCTTTAATCCCGACTGACTTCGCAGTTTCGTCCACCGCCGTCTGGAAATCGCCAATTTGATCGATCAGGTGCATGGGAAGCGCTTCCTGCCCAGTCCAAACTCTGCCATCGGCGATCGCCTTGATGTCATCCGCCTTTGCGTGCCGCCCATCGGCCACCGCCTGCACAAACTGACCGTACATGTTGTCGATTAACGATTGCAGGTAGGCGCGCTCGGCGGGAGTCATGTCGCGCATGGGATTGCCTGTATCCTTCAGCGCTCCGACTTTCAGCACTTCGGGCTTCAGCTTGGCCCAGCGCATAAGGTCACCGTAATTGACCCACTCGGCAATCACTCCGATAGAGCCAACCACGCTGCCGTTGTCGGCATAAATCTTGTTGGTCGCAGAAGACACGTAGTATGCACCGCTGGCGCCTACCGTGCTTATCGAAGCCACAATACGTTTGTGTTTTTCGTCGCGCAGCCGTTTGACTTCGCGATAAATCTCTTCCGACGCGGCCACCCCCCCGCCGGGAGAATTAACCTTCAGAATGATGGCTTTGATGGAATCATCGTCTCCGAACTTCTTAAGCTGAGGCACGATGACGCTGGAATCTAAAATCACGCCTTCCAGGTCGACAACTCCAATCTTGTCGCCGAAAGAGTGCAGCGAAGCTTCTTCTCCGCCTGCGTGCAGCGCGAGGTACACCAACGTAAACACTGCCAGGACGAAGAGGAAAAACACCCCTCCGCCGATTACAATCCAGAGCGCAGTGCGCGAACGACCATTCTCAGCCATACAGTGAGGGTAGTTTAGCACCCGCAGCAGGTCAGGGGACAATCACTCGCAACGCTTTCCGCACCACGGCGACTTCGATCGGGGTGCGGCAGACGTACTCGCCATCGGCGTAAACGTCATTCGGGTGATCTGTTTCGACTCGCAACCTCTCCGTTTGAGAGTACTCGACTTGCGGGATGCTCAAGTGACGTCCGAAATAAATTGTGGGGAAAAGACAAAACAGCTTGACCTTATTCATGTTTTGGACGACGCAAACATCGAGAAGCCCATCATCAAGATGGGCCTGCGGGGCGATCTTCATACCACCGCCATATGTCGGCGCATTGGCAAACGCAGTAACGATAATTCGTTTCATGGGCGCAGGGACAAACGCTTCGCCATTGGCCATAGAAATCATCGTGGCGACCGGTGCGAATTTTAACAGAGCCGGTAGCAAGCTGAAAGCGTATCCGCCATGTGCCCGCAACCATCGTGGAAGCGAGTTGGCGCGCAGGGCAATTTCCGCATCCAGACCAATGCCAGCGACACAACAAAAAAGATGATTCTGGTGTGGCGCGGGCGCCTCGCCCGCGTTACAACCCGCGATCAGTGGGGTGATTAAACCTAAATCAATGCCACGTACATTCTTACCGCCGCAAGAGAACTTGCACCACGCAGCCAAAGAATTCCGAATCCTGCGAAGTTTCAGCGCGCGCGCGAAATCGTTCCCGCTCCCGGAAGGTACCACCAGAACCGGAAGTTGCAGTTTCACCAATTCGGGCAAATGGCGATGCACAGTACCGTCTCCGCCGAAAACAAGTATTGCGTCGGCTTCATCAGATTCTGCAGGCAAGCCGATAGTCCAATGCGACTCTGAGTTGGCCTGGAATGGGCGCAGGTTTTGGGAGGAGCATCCGGGCCCGAAGATGGCGGCTGCACGCACGTCTGCGGGAGATTACCAGAACTTGACTGAGAAGGACAAAAAGGACGCAAACGAGGGGACGTTTACGAATAACAACGCATCCCGTCAGCCTTTTTCACGTCTAACTTAAGCAATTGTCAAACGCCCCAGGAGGAGAAATGCCTTCCAACGAAAACGGCTTGATCCACGTCGCCAGTTCGCATTCTGTCCCGGAAACTTTGAACAAACTTAAGACCGCGATTGAAGCCCGGGGATTGAAAATATTTACTCTGATCGATCACAGTGGCGAAGCCGAAAAAGCCGGGCTAAAGATGAGGCCAACTGAACTATTAATCTTCGGCAGCCCAAAAGGCGGAACTCCGTTGATGGTGGCGGCCCCTACCTTAGCCATAGATTTGCCCCTTAAAACGCTGGTTTGGGAGGACGCGGATGGGAAAGTCTGGGTCTCTTACAACAGTCCGGACTACCTGCAGCAGAGGCACGGCATCCCCGCAGATTTGGTGAAAAATATCGCGGGAGTTGGTGCGCTGGTCGAGAAAGCGTTAGAGTAATCGGTCGTGGGAAGAGCGCTAATTTATTGCAGGATGTCATCGCGAAGGGCCGTGCTTCTTCAGCGGCCTTAGGCCTTTCGCGCAGATAATTGAGGAACCGATGGCGAATGATCTGGAAAAGGCGGCAGCGGCTCGCGCCAGCTTGCGTTTCGTGCACGACGGTAACATCGTCGGACTCGGCACCGGCTCAACCGCTGCTTACGCGGTGTGCTTCCTGGGTGAACGGGGCCGGGAAGGATTGAATATCCGCGGAATTCCAACCTCGGTACAAACCGGAGATCTGGCCACCAGGACGGGAATTTCCTTGACTACTCTCGATGAAATCCAGCAGCTCGGGCTACAGCCGATCGACGTCACCATCGATGGAGCCGATGAATTCGATGCGCAACTCCGTTTAATCAAAGGTGGCGGAGGCGCTCTCCTGCGCGAAAAAATCATCGCCTCGGCATCGAAGCAAGTTGTCATCATTGCTGATTCCAGCAAGCAGGTCGCGGTACTAGGAAGGTTTCCTCTGCCCGTGGAAGTCATTCCGTTCGCACAGTCATTAATTACAGCGCGAATTACGGCCCTTGGCGCCACAGTAAACTTACGCAAAGACACAAAAGGAAATCCCTTCATAAGCGATGAAGGTCATCACATTCTCGATTGCAGTTTTGGCCAGATTGCCGACCCGCCAGCATTGGCGCGCGTGTTAAGCGATATGCCGGGTATCGTCGAGCATGGATTGTTCATCAACCTCGCTACTGTGGTGCTGGTCGCGAAGGGCGAGAATGTCACCGAACTACGACGCTGAGCCGAGTAGTCCTGCACGGGCGTGGACGCCCGCGCTTACACAGCAATCTCTCGGAGAGCCGCCAGGAACCGCTCAACCTCTTTCGCGGTATTGTAATGTGCCAGCCCGATCCGGAGAAATCCGCCATCTTTTTCTACATCAAGCCGTTCGGTAAGATTCAGCGCGTAATAATTGCCGTCCCAAGTGAATAAGCCACGTTCACCGAGTCGAGTAGCGAGCTCAAGCGGCGTGTGTGCCTTGATTCGTACCGCCAAAGTTGGGCAGCGCTGATCGAATCGCTTCGGGTCACTGATGCCGTAAAGCTTCAGCCCAGGGATGGCGGCCAATCCTCTGATCAAACTCTCCATCAATTCGCGCTCGTGTTTCTGGATCGCCTCGTACGCGGCCAGCACAGCTGCCCGGCGATTGGATGCCGACGAATTTACTCGTCGCCCAAGATCAGTCAGATAATCAACGCAAGCGGTGATCCCAGCAATGCATTCATGATTCAGCGTGCCCCATTCCCAACGGTTGGGAATCGCATTCGTGTTAGCTCGCACTTTATACGGCTCGAGCCGCTTCAAGTGCTCGCGCTTTCCATAGAGCACGCCCATGTGCGGTCCGAAAAATTTGTAAGTCGAGCAGGCCAGAAAATCGCAGTCGAGCGCCCGAACGTCGATCTGACCATGCGGCGCGTAGTGGACAGCGTCAATGTAAGCCATCGCGCCACGCTCATGAGCCAGCCGGATAATCTCCCGCACATCGTTGATTGTGCCTACAGCATTCGAGGCGTACCCGACGGCAACCAGTTTTGTGCGGTCGGTGATTTTACGCGCCAAATCGTCCATATCGAGCGTGCAATCGTCTTCGTGGATCTCGACCATGCGGATGCTCACGCCACGCTCTTCGAGGGCGCGCCACGGAGAAATGTTGGCGTCGTGATCGAGATGGGTGAGCACGATTTCATCGCCGGGACCAAGCTCGCGTCCAATGGAGCGGCTGATGGCGAAGGTCAAGGAAGTCATATTGGGTCCGAAGACGACTTCGTCAAGATCGCAATTCAGAAAGTCCGCCATTGCCGAACGCGCCCCAGCAATCGTTGAGTCGGTGCGCCGGCTGGTGGCGTACGCGCCAGCAGTGTTGGCATTGTCGAGCTTCAAGTAGTCGGAAATCGCGTCGATCACGCGCTGCGGAACCTGCGTTCCACCCGGACCATCGAGAAAAACCGCAGGCTGTCCATTAACACTTTGCGCAAGCGAGGGAAACTGGGAGCGGACCCAGGTCAGATCCAGCGCATTTATAGTTTCGTTCTGAGCAGTCAGCATAAAATAGTCTTTAATTGTCCTTGCAGAAACGTAGCTGTACCACGTCTCGCTTTGATTTAGCTCACCGCACGCACGAAATCAGCCAGCATTCCATACGCGGTCGCTTCTAGTCCGGGATTGTTTTCGGTAATCGCCAGCCCCGGAAAGATGTCAGTCTCAAAATACACGATCGACGATGTTCCATCGACCCAGGCCAGCGGATCGCTCAACGGAACCTGCTCCGGCTGCACACTGGCCGTGATCCCCTGTGCTTTGCGCTGAGCACGGCACACCAGCTTGTACGGCCGGCCCTCAGCTCGTGCAGCGCGAACGGCTTCTCCGGAAAGTTTGCCGATGCCCTCCCGTTGAATATCTTCAAGCCGTATCGGCACGCCCATTAGCACTCGAATCAGCGCAGCGACCTTCACTGCTGCGTCCCAACCATCGATGTCATTGCTCGGATCGGTCTCGGCAATGCCAATCTGTTGCGCCTTGGTGAGCGAGTCTGAGAAACTCAGCCCGTCTTCCATGCCGCCGAGAATTACATTGGTCGTCGAATTCAGAATGCCGTGAAATCCGCGAAGCTCAATCGCAGGCAGATTGTCACGGAACAGACCAAAGATAGGCACGCCGTCCATGACAGTCGATTCAAAGAAAAACCTGCGTCCCTTCGCCAAAGCCAGTGCAGTCAGTTGTTCGTAAGCGTGCACGATCGGACCTTTATTGGCGGTGATGGCGTGTGCGCCCATTTCGAGCGCCGCACGAATATGGTTAATTGCCGGTTGCCCGTCGCGTAGGCTGAGTGAAGTGGCTTCGAACAGAACGTCGGCCTTGGCCGCGCGCAACCAACTGCTTACATCGAGTGACGGAGAGGTTGCCAAGTGGGGCGGTTTGGCAGAATCTGGAAGACCTTCCACATCCATCCCGTCGGCGTCCGCAATCCAACCCAGTCGTCGCGTCGCCACCCCGGTGACTCGCCATGCAATGCCACGATCGCGCAGTTCTGTTTCTTTCTTCTGGAGCAGGCGAAACAAAGTCCGATTGACGTTTCCAAAGCCGAGCAGGCACAGATTGTAAGTGCGAATGAGTTGTCTCCTGAAGAGTCTTCTGGACAAATGGAGGCAGGCGTCCTCGCCCGACCGAGACGGGCAAGACGCCCGTCCTCGATCATTCACGTCAACCCATGGTCGTTATATGTTCGGGCAGGATCTTGTAAATCACGCGTACTTCCGAAGGCTGCCGATAAGGATACTTATCGACGCCCAGATATTTCTTGGACAGCTTATCAATGAGCGCGTCGGCGCCTTCCTCAGTGATTTCCACCACGCGCCCGCGAACTTCCAGGTAGCGGTACGGATTGTCGGGATCGATAATTGCCATAGCCACGCGGGGATCGCGGCGCACATTGCGATCTTTCTGCCGGCCTTTGGCGGAGTTGAAAAGCACATGATCGCCTTCCAGGTCGCACCATACCGGGGTCACCTGCGGACGCCCGTCGGGCATCAAAGTCGTCAAACTGGCAAAAGCGCGCTTATTAAATAAATCACGATATTTCTCCGGAATAGCCTCAGGCATCACTTCCTCCTTACGGTAGCATTGCCAAGCAGACTTGAAGGAATTATAGACGGCGCGAAGGGTTTCGTGTTACGGCCGTCAGATTTACAATTCGCCCGTTAATCTAAATCATCGGAGTGATCCATGCTAGCCGAAAGCCCCCACAGGGCCAAGCTGCGGTGTTTTATTGTTGGGTTGTTTCTATCGCTCACCGCGATGTACAGTGCTGCCGCCGCAAACAATCATACCGCCATCGTTTTTATGACTGACTTCGGCACAGCCGACGATTCCGTCGCAATCTGCAAGGGCGTGATGTATTCAATTGCGCCGGATGTCCGCATCGTCGACCTGACTCAGCAGGTGACGCCGTTCTCCATTCTCGACGGCGCCCGCTTCCTCTACGGCGCAACGCCATACTATCCGGCCGGAACCGTCTTTGTAGTTGTGGTGGATCCCACAGTCGGCAGCACTCGGAAAGCAATAATAGCGAAGTCGAAACGAGGACAATATTTTGTGCTACCGGACAACGGACTTATGACGCTGGTGCAGGACCGTGACGGGATTGAGAGCGCACGCGAGATTACCAATCGCGACTGGATGATCGGCGCCGCCTTGTCGTCGACTTTTCATGGCCGCGATATATTTTCGCCCGTGGGCGCTCACCTGGCGCGGGGTGACGATTGGAGTGCGGTCGGCCCTGAACTGGATATAACTAAACTAGTTCGCCTGAACATTGCTGTAGCCAAGCTGGATGATCGCGGATTAAGCGGAGAAGTAATCGCCACCGACGGACCGTTTGGCAATCTTGTCACCAATATCAGCGGTGACGACTTCGTGAAATTGGGCTACAAGCAGGGGCGAACCGTTCACGTCGTCATTGGCAAGAATGCCATGGACATTCCCTTCGTGCGCACTTTCAGCGACGTGCCGCTGAACCAACCCCTGCTGTATATCGATTCCCGCGGGCATCTGGCTTTAGCCGTAAATCAGGCGAGCTTCGCCGCCAAGTACGAAGTAAGACCTCCCGCCGGAATCTTCATAGCGCGAGCGAAATAAATAGTGGAGGACGGGCGTCTCGCCCATCCCACCCACTGTGGCGCGGTCGCCTTCGCCCGCGAAGCTAGGTCTTAACATCCACCGCAATCTCCGGCAAAACTGCACGCAGGAGCGCCACAAAGTCTCCTTTGACCCGCTCACCGGTCTTCAACACCTCCTCATGGTTCAGCACCTCATCGGATATTCCCGCGGCCATATTGGTGACACAAGAAATCGCCAGCACTTTTAATCCCATGTGGCGCGCCACGATGACTTCAGGAATAGTAGACATACCAACGAGATCTGCGCCGATCGTTCGTAGATAACGAATCTCCGCGGGAGTTTCGTAACTCGGCCCCAACAGCCCGGCGTACACGCCTTGATACGCCGTTTTGCCGAGACGCCGTGCCGCTCGAAGCGCGATCTCGCGATACGGTTTCCAATACGCCTGCGTCATGTCAGGAAATCGCGGCCCGAAGCGTTCGTCGTTCGGCCCAACCAGCGGATTCGTTCGTTGAAGATTGATGTGGTCCGTAACCACGACCAGCGCGCCCTGTTTGTATTCAAGATTAATGCCGCCGGCCGCGTTAGTCAGGATGAGCGCGCGGATTCCCATTCGCCCAAAGACGCGAGTGGGGAACGCAACCTCTTTTGCAGAATAGCCTTCGTAAAGATGCACACGCCCCTGCATCGCCGCTACAGGGACGTCGCCAACCTCTCCAATCACCATTTGACCGGCGTGACCTACCGCCGTGGAACGGGGAAACGAGGGAATGTTCGCATATGGAATTCGCGTAGCTTCGGAAAGTTCGTCCGCAAATCCGCCGAGACCTGAGCCGAGAACCAGCCCGATCGCAGGACGAAGTGCGGACTGCGCAAGTAGGAATTGGGCAGCGGATTCAGCACGGTCGAACTCAGAATCCATAATCACCTCGGTAGCGCCCGGCGTCTCGCCGACTGGCGGGCGTTCGCCCGCCTTCGGGCCGCCAAGGTGGCGGGGCTACAAAATCAAAACTTCTTTTCGAAGGCAGCGAACTGCCCTTCGAGCTTCCATTGCAGCTGCGCACGCTGATTGGTATCGAGAAACTTCTGACACACACTAGGCACTTTCGCCGCACGATCCGTCGCACAAGCAGGAACCATGCGAGATTCAGAAACCCAAAGGCTCGATCCCGCAAGAAAGCTATGCTCCAGGCTCATGCGGGCCATGCGCTTCAATTCCTTGTAACCGAGGAAATCGTAAGTTTGAACCGCACGAACATATTCGTGCGTCATATCGGAGCGCGACACGCCTTCGTCGTCGGTAGCCAATGCAACCGGAACGGCGTAGCGCAGATAAATCGGCAATGGGTGCGCATTCCCCTTTACGCCCAAAATCAAATCATTTGAAGTCAGGCAAATTTCGACCAGAATCTTTCGCTTAGCCATCTCACGCAGCAAGTCAAGCGGACGATCCTCGTTCATCACGGATACTCCGTGCCCGATGCGCTCAGCGTGCCCGCGCTCAACCGATTCACGTATATGAAAGCGCAAACCCTCCGGCGGAACCAGCCCCATAGCCAGTTCGCCGGCGTGCAGGCTTATATGCACCTTCGGATACAATCCATGCAGATAGTCGAGCATCTTCATGTGTAATTCGAAATCGTGCATGGGAACGTACCAGTCCTCCGGCATAACGAGATTCAAGCCGACGAATCGCGGATCAGCCTGCGCCAATTCGAAACCAAACAATATTTCGGCGAAGACCATTTCCTGCGGCAGCCCTCGCAATACCTGATACAGGTAACGAATCTTGACATTGCAACCTGGGCTCGCCTGCGGAGTTCCGCACTTAAGCACAGAACGCATCGTGCTCTCGTCGTCGTCCAGACGCTTGCGCGTAGAAATAACAATCTCTTTCAATCCACCGCTCAACAGCTTCTCCCGCATGCGGGCAAAATCGTCATCCCATCCCAGCTTCGCACCCAGTTGACCGGACTGCACTGCATCCGCGGTATGCATCAACTCCAGATATTGAAGATGGTCCTCCGCCGCACGCGATGCCGCTTCCGCAAGCGCATCCCCGATGTGATTGTGTGTAGCCAGCGAGAATTTATCGAACGTCGCGAAAAAATGATCGTGCCCCGATTCCTCGCCGGGTTCCCAGTTACGCATCGACCACGCATCGACAATCGAGTTGTAGAGCACATGATCGCCGTAG
>DASYOD010000180.1:0-5884 GCA_036008085.1 Terriglobales bacterium | reverse complement strand
CGGGATTGCGCTTATGTGCGGTATCCAGTCTTCGGGGCGCGCGCAGTACACCAGCATGAACAGCACGAGACAAACGTAGGCGAATTGCAATGTGCGCGGAGTCGCCTTAGGAACCGAACCGACTGCAGAAAGCGTCGACACCAACGTTTTTCCTTTCGCGATTCTTCAAACCTTTTCGGCTTAGGTCACCTTGGCCTGCGATATCCATGCAGCACCCGCTTTAGAAGCCGCGCTAAACGGTTCCATTTTCTTTGGCATAGGCGGTCACAAAAAAATCACGATGGATAGGCTCGATGTCGAATCTTGGAAAGCCTGACTCAGCAAATAGCTTTCGAACCTCTTCTGACCGGTAGAGAAACAGCGGGCAACGCTTGCGATAACGCAACTGTCGCTGCCAAGCGAGAAAGGTTCCGCCAATGGGAAAGCTGAAAAACGCCCTTCCTTTGGTAAGTGCATGGATCTTTTGGATCACTTTTTGTGGTTGGGAGATATAGTCCATGAACCCCATCAAGATGCAGTAATCAAACCGTTCATGGAAGGAGTGCTCTAAGAAATCCGCCTGGATGAACTCGCACTTTTCACGAACACCGGCGAATTCGGCATGCTGCCGTCCCAATTGGATCATGCGCTCGGCAAAGTCCAATCCCACCACAGCGCGTGCTTCCTGCTTAGCCAGCGAGACCGCATAGTGCCCCGGACCGCAGCCAACATCCAGCACGGTTCTACCTTTGACCGGCTGGCAGCCTTCGAGGCTTTTGAGATAACGCTCCTTCATGCTTTTGCGGAAGAGTCGATTCACAACCGTGTTAATCAGAGAGTTGCGGTTTCCATAGATCGCATCAAATTGCGCGGAGTAGGTGTCGAAGAATGCAGCTGTTTCTGTTTGGGTCATGGTGTACGGGCCTCGGAGACATACGCAAAGTCTTGGAGTGCATTTCGAAACGTCTTGAACGAAAACTCGGAGAGAAGCCGCCGAATTTTGTCTTCGGTAGTGCCTAGATTCACGTAGGACTTAAAACTACGCCTCCAATTCATCGGCAGTCGCGGGTGCGAAGGATCAATTTCCCGTGGATGCACGTAAAAAATAACGGGACGGCCCTCCTGCAAGACCTTGTGAGCCATTCGCTTCACAAGTGCGTAGGGAAAAAGCCGAAGGTACCCCCCACCGAAAAAACAAAGCGGGCGGCCCAGCACCCGCGTAACAGTAATCGGAAACTCCAAAAGGTCACTTGCGTGGTTGCCGATGCGATAAGGGGCATAGCGATTGGTTTTCATGCCCCCATGGGCCCGGGGCCCAGGAAACACCGAGGAATCATAAAAATAGCCTGCCCGAACCAGCTGTTCAAAGAACCATGGACTATCCTCGGTGACTGAAAAACCCGAAGAGCGAAAGCCCCATACCGCCTCGCCGGTGATGTCCTCGAGAATCTTCTTAGCTTTCGAACTGTCTTCTAAAAACTGACCGGGCGTCATGCGATAAACGAGCTGATGCGAATAGCCATGCGAAGCAGTTTCGTGCCCGCGGGATTGCGCTTCTCGCACCAGGGCCGGATATTTTTGGGCCACCCACCCGAGAAAAAAGCAAGTAATCTGAACCTTGTGTTCGCTGAGAATATCAAGCAAACGTATGAAATTCCTTTCGACGCGCGAGGGCAACTTTTCCCATTCTTCGATAGCAGGCGTCGAAGGAAGATCGAGGATGTGAAACCAATCCTCGACATCCACGGAAAAGATGCATTTTTGATTCCTACTCGCCATTACGCCGTCGCTCGCCAGTCGGGTTGTAGTCAGTTCACGCGTTGCCATGCTGCTTCTTGGCCTCCGAACAGCCAACGCCAAAATCCCACAAGAAAAGCAAAATGAATTGTAAGCAGGAAGTAGGCTATCAGGGCATACCGCACCTTCTTCATTCGTTCCCGAAAAATAAAGCCAATAACTCCCCAGAGATAAAAGATCAATTGTCCGGCGAAAAACGCTCGATAGAACGGGTGCCGCAAGAGGAATACGTTGCTTACTAACAATATGATTAACAAGAATGGAAGAACCCATCGCAACAGCTTATGGGAGACGAAGGCTATAGCCGTAAAACCGTGGACATCCGCGAGTCTAACTTTCTGGAGGGCACGAAAACTGCCTACTGCGAGCCGCACTCGACGCGTGAATTCCGCTTTGACCGAACCTGACGAAAACTCCGTGGCCACCACCTCTGGATCTTCCAGCACCCGGTATCCTGCTTGGCGCGCTTTCAGGGGGATGAGAAAATCATCAATCAAATCTCCCGGTTCGAGTGGTCGATAACAATTGCGGCGCAGCGCATAAATCGCCCCACTCGCATTCAGGATCGCACCTAAACGAGATTCCATGAGGCGCAGAACGCTTTCAAATTTCCAGTAAGTGCCCTCGGTCTGTTGCGATTCCAGATTCCCTTCCAGTCTAACTGACCCACAAACAGCTCCGACGCGGGCGTCCGAGAAGTGCCGCACAAGATTCCGTACAGCATCCGGTGCAAAAATCGTGCTCGAATCGGAGAAAACAAGAATCTCATGGCGGGCGCACGTTACGCCCCGGTTCAATGCCGAGGGTTTCCCCATGCGTTGCGGCAGTATTAGGACTTCGACGTTCTCCTCCGGCAAAGTCGAAAGAATCTGATTCGTTCGATCCGTCGATCCGTCGGAAATGAAAACAATCTGAAGTTTTTCCTTGGGGTAGTCCATCTGCCTAAGGTTTTCGATCTTGTCGGATAAGCACGCCTCTTCATTGTATGCGGGAACAATAAACGTGACGCCCGGAAAAACTTCGCCCTTTCGCCAACCCACGCGACGATCGGAGCGGTTCAGCAAGTAACGCACATCGCTCCGCAGTTGGACCAGCCCGTACAATACAAAGAGCAGAAGGGGATACACAAAATAAGTGTATGCGACCAACACGAACGATATTCCGAACATGTACAACGCCAACAGTGACCACGACTTCATCGCGAGCCCCGTCCAAGAAGGAGAATCTTTATGGTTTTGACAAAAATGAGTAAGTCAAGACCCCAGGAGAAATTTTTAATGTAGAACAGATCATAGGCCAACTTTTCCTTGTTATCTTCGATCGAAACGTTGTATCCACGGTTGACCTGAGCCCAGCCAGTCGCGCCCGGCTTGACGGCCCAGCGAATTCGGTAATAGGGAATCTTTTCCAAGCATTCCTGTTCTTGATTGAAAACGAAGGGCCGTGGCCCGACGAAGTGCATATCCCCACGGAAAATGTTGAAGAGCTGAGGTAGCTCGTCCATACGAGTGCGTCGGAGCAGGCGACCGACACGCGTGAAACGGCTATCGTCTGCTTCCGCGGGGCGATGGTTGTCGTCCTGGTCGGCGCCGTCCACCATGGTGCGAAACTTGTAGAGGGTGAAAATCTTACCTTGCTCCCCGACCCTCTTTTGCCGGAAGATCACCGGACCCGCAGAGTCCAGGCGTATGGCACAAGAGATCAAAATCATCGCCGGCAAGAACAGGATCAATGCGAGGACGGATAGAACCAGTGAGGCTGCACGCTTATAAATCAATGATGGCCGAGACCGTTGCAGGTCGAGAGAAGATAACAGCCAGCTCAGGCCAAGAGATTCCAGGGGAACCTTTCCGGTAACGGCCTCGTATACCTCGCTGCCCTCCTGAATTTTCACGCCAAGACCGTGCAGCTGTAGCAAGGCCTCGAAGGGCAACCCTCTTCTCCGTTCGGACAATGCTACAAAGATGCGATCCGGCTTATAGCGCTTGACCGAGCTCAGCAGCGCTTCGGTTTTCTCTTCGTTCGACATCGAGCGCAGGTCTCCATTCGCTTCCCCGAAGGACCTCAGCTGTCCAACGACACGGATACCCAGTATCGGACGACATTCCAGTTCTGCGATCAGCGATTCGCCTAGCGGACTGTCGCCCAGGATCAACGCTCGCTCAGCGAACTGCGGCAGAGCGCTCAATATCAGAAAAAAATGCCGCCAGATCAGCAACGCGATCGCCGCCAGAATGAAGCCGACCACAAAAATACGGCGTCCGAGGCCCAACGAAGGATATATATAGTAGAGCCCCGCAAGAATCAGGCAGACGGTGCCCTGCATTTGAATTAATCTGGTGTGCACTTCGCGCGGATTATTCAGGATCGAGGAATCGTAAAGATCAAAATAATACATGCAAGCGATAAAAGCTACTGACACCACGAGTATCTTCAAAAAACCTTGTTCGTAATTCAGCATGATGACGGCATCACTGGCACCCAGCCGAGCAATCGTGGCCGCCACAAACAGAGCCGCCACCAGGCACGTTTCCGAAATTCCAAGGAACAACGTGCGCGTCGGGAAGTAGGCATTGAGAAGCCTGAACAAGGAGGGACCTCTGGGTTAGTTCTTTCTCTGCGATCGTCTTGTTCGACGCTGCGAGGCGGATGAAAACCAGGCCCTCGCGTTTTCAAACACGGAACGCTGCTGGGAGGTACCGTTCCCATCCTTCGGAACAGTGTAATATTGACCTTCGTACTCGGTCTGATCGAATTCCGAAGCCTCGTTGAGAACAATGCCAACCAACTTCGGATTGTCAAGACTGGCCAATCCGCTTTTTAGCGCCTTGATCGGTGTCACACCCTCTCGCACGACCAGGAGCATGCCATCCACCAATCGGGACCACAGGTTGGCGTCCACGGTCGGCGACATCGGCGTAGAATCCACCACGATCCAATCAAACTGACCACGCAACTTCCCAAAAACTTCCGCTAATCGTGCCGATTGCAGGATTTGCGAAGGCTGGTCGCAGGCTGACCCCGCACTGAGAAACCACAATGGCATTTCGTCCAACCTGTAAACGTAGCGGTTAAGACTGTCCTCTGCCCCAGCCCACCAATGGCTCAGACCCGGCAACTGCGCCAAGCCCAACTTCGAGGCCAGCGTCGGCCGGTGTAAATCTCCTTCGACCAGAAGAACTCTAGAACCGGAGTGCGTCGCCAGCGTTACGGCCAAGTTCCCGGCAACCAAAGTCTTGCCTTCATTGATCACGCCACTGGTGATTTGCAGGCATTTCAGTTCCCGCTTCTCGCGCAAATTTTCCAGCCGCGTCACCAGGGCCCGGAATTTCTCGGCCCCCAAACTCTTGGGGTCGGTCAGCGCAACAAAGCGTGCTGCTCCAGAAACCTCGACCTTCGCCGACGGTGCCTCTTCGAGCTCAACCGGCTCGGTCAAGATGCCGCCTAGCACATCGGCCGGCTGGGCGGGCTCGGCGATGTCATCGGCGCCCACTTGCCGTTGTTCTTTTTCCAAGCGCCGTAAGGCGTCATAATACCGGCTCATTGCGCTTTCACCCTTGACTCCACTTTGCTCTCCTCGGGGGTCCTCTTGGGAGATCCGCCAACTTCCTCGATCATTCGGAACAGCGTCATGAGAACCTTTTTCCGCTCTTCGAGTGTGTTCGAACTCGGAGTGGACGTCTCGGTGACCAGATTCAGTCGAAAATCGTCAGCAACCTCTTGGACAATTTCCGGCGTGATGGTCTTTACCTGCCGACCGTAGCCCGCAACCAGGGAGTTTTCGCACAAGGTGTTTACCAAGCGCGGGATTCCCCGAGAGAATTTGTATATGGCGTCGATGGTATTCTCCGGGAAAATAATAGCCCGGTGCGAATTCGCTCCGGCCAGTTCGAGCCTGCGGTAGATGTACCCGCGCAACTGTTCCAATCCGAGCGGCTCCAAGTGGCACCGTAAAGCGATGCGTTGCTTGAGCTGGCGCAACTCCTGCGAATCGAGTTTGCGGTCCAGCTCCGGCTGTCCTACCAACACGATCTGCAGGAGTTTGTGCCGGGAGGTCTCCAAATTCGTCAGCAGGCGAATTTCTTCGAGCAACTCCCAACTCAGCAAT
>DASYOD010000179.1:0-17729 GCA_036008085.1 Terriglobales bacterium | reverse complement strand
GCATGCGGTCGTGAGCGTTGGCGCGGAGCGGTTTATTTTGTGGCAAAACGCCTCACGATTGAAACGGTCTCAACGCACCGGGCCGGCGCAGCCAATTCACTATCGCGCGCTGATGGAGCCGCTTATCAGCAACGTTTTCTTCCTTGCGCCAACCGCCCGGCTGCTGCAGGGCAATTACCGTCTGGTGGCAATGGACAATGGAGACTCTGTCTTTGATCTCGACCCCGAGCATCCTATAGGCCGCTATGAGGCGACGTCCGACATTGCCCAACCGGGGGCCAGCGAGTTGCGTGCTGCCGCGTCCGATTATCCCCCCGAGATCCTTTTGGACTATTTGCAACTGCCTGCGGTGGACCCTCGCGTAGTATCGCTGGCCAAAAAGATTACCGCTTCTGGGGACAACAATTACGATAAGACGGCCGCGATTGAATCGTATTTGCGCAGCAAGTTCGGATATACGCTGCAACTTCCGCGCACGGTTCCGCGCGATCCCGTAGCCAATTTCCTTTTTGAACGCAAGCAGGGACATTGCGAATACTTCGCTTCGTCGATGGCCATTATGCTACGCACGCTGGGGATTCCCTCGCGGGTGGTGAACGGTTTTCGCACCGGCGAGTTTAACGACATCACCTCGCAATACCTGGTTCGCGCCAGCAATGCGCACTCGTGGGTGGAAGCGTATTTTCCCGGCTACGGATGGATCAGTTTTGATCCCACGCCAGCCGCGCCTGCGCAGTTGCATACCGGATGGAGCAGAAGCATGCTCTATCTGGATGCCATGGCATCATTCTGGCGGGAGTGGGTCGTCAACTACGATGCTGGACATCAATACAATCTGGGACGCGAGGCCACGCGCAACAGCCTGGAGTGGTCCCAGCGGTTGCGCAACTGGGCGCGACGGCGTCATGAGGCGTTGTTGTCGGCGGCCCGTCGGGCGACGCGAACCGTTTCTGAGTCACCCGGAAAATGGAGTCTCGCCGGGGCGGTCGTCATGCTTCTGCTGATGCTGGCGGCGAATGCGAAGCGTTTGTGGCGAGCACTTCGTCATCGTCGTCTGGCAGCCCGGCCAGAAGAGTCTCCCAGCCTGGCCGCAACCATCTGGTATGAACGAATGACGCGAATGCTGGCACGAAGAGGCTGGACGAAATCTCCGGCGCAGACGCCTGGGGAATTCTTGGTGTCTATAAGTAACGAGGTGGTACGGGAACCAGTGTCCAAGTTCGTCGAGCATTACGAGGCGGCTCGCTTCGGAGGGTCCGCTGACGACGCGCAGCGTTTGCCCGAACTGTACGAAGAGGTCGTGGCCACGGCGCCGGAGAAATGAGGGTTATCGAGACCTCGCCGCCAGCCACCACCGACGTACCGCAACCACGGACCAAATCGCTTCGACAATTCCGAATGGCCACGCGCCCTGGAGAAATCCGTAGGCCGAACCCAGGAGGCACGCAACCGCGAACGCGAGAATGAACCATCGGCTGCGATTCTCAAAGGCGTAGCAAACCAGCATTGCTGTGACGGCGAATAATCCGAACCATGTCAAACGACTCAAGTGGCCCTCCTAATTGGCCCGGAAACGCTTGTCATCACTGGCGGAGCAAGGGGATGTGGGCGTTCGGCCGGTAGCGGCGACAACGGCGAGCGGCAAGAACCGAGGTCCCCCGCTTCGCTCGTGATGACAGTACGTGTGGTGAAATACCGACGCTCCGGTCACTTTACAGGCGCGGCGGGTTGTGGGGAGGGACGGTTCGCAGAATGTCCATCGATCAAACGTATTTGCAAGGGCCAAAACCAAGCGGCGATGGCGACTATTAGAACCCAGAAGGCAAACCATATGCTGCGCCGGTTTTTCGTAGTAATCACGGAGTCATTATGGGCAAGCTGTCCCATCGAATCAACTGTTTTTCTGGAACGGTCCCGCGGGCACGGAGAATCGAATCAGCAGTGAATGTTAGAATAGAAAGATTCCATGCCCGTCCAGAAGCTCACTGTAGCCATCGAAAATGCGCCCGAAAGCGACGCTCCCGCGCCTTCCGCTCGACCCAAGGTTGGTTTCGTAAGCCTGGGCTGTCCCAAGAATCTGGTTGATAGTGAAGTCATGATGGGCATGCTGGCAAATGGCGGCGCTGAGTTAGTTTCCCGTGCAGAAGACGCCGATGTCATCGTGGTCAACACTTGTTCTTTTATCGCCAGCGCACAGCAGGAGTCTGTGGACACGATTCTGGAAATGGCCCGGCACAAAACCGAGGGCCGTGCGAAGAAACTCGTGGTTGCGGGATGCCTGGTTGAACGCTTCCGCGATGACATTCGTAAGAACATTCCAGAAGTAGACGCCGTCGTGGGCACCGGTGAACTGGAGAGAATTCTGGCCGCAGCGGGGGTCGGGCCGGCGCCAACCAAATCGTCTCCATTCAATATTTTGACATCGCGTCCCGAGGGCGACGCGCGCGAGACGCAAGGACGATTCTCACGCGAGTCATGGGACGGCGCCATCGCCGATCTGCCAAATTATCTTTATGACGAAGCGACGCCGCGCGTGCTGGCCACAGCGGGGTACACCGCGTACATCAAAATTGCCGAGGGCTGCGACCATCCCTGCAGCTTCTGCATTATTCCTCAGCTACGTGGCAAGTTTCGCTCTCGCCGATTCGAATCCGTAATCGCCGAAGCCGAACGCCTGGCCGGCTCCGGCGTGCGCGAGATCACGCTAATCGGACAAGACACGACCTGCTACGGCGAAGACTTTGGCCTCAAGGACGGGCTTGCACTGCTGCTCGAAAAACTCGCTGGCATCAACGAGCTGCGCTGGATTCGTTTCCTGTACGCCTACCCCAACAAGATTACCGGACGCTTGCTCGACACCATCGCCGCTCACGAAAAGATTTGCTCCTACGTAGATGTGCCTTTGCAACACGCATCGGCAACTGCTTTGAAGCGCATGAAACGCGGGGGAGGCGCTGACGTATTTCTCCGTTCGATTGAAAAGATGCGGTGCACGATTCCAGGGGTCACCTTGCGAACATCGTTCATCGTCGGCTTTCCCGGTGAGACCGAAAACGAATTCGAGCAACTTTGCGAATTCGTGCGTCAAGCAGAATTCGATTGGATGGGTACATTTGGCTACTCGGATGAAGAAGGTGCGCACGCTTTTGGATTAGACGCGAAGCTCCCGGCGCGCGAGATCGAGCGACGCCGCAAACGCCTGATGCAGATTCAGCGCCGCATCAGCAAAAAGAAAAAGAAAGCGCTGGTCGGTCAGGAATTCGACCTGCTGCTCGAAGGAGTATCGGAAGAAAGCGAGTTGCTGCTCGAGGGACGCACTGCCATGCACGCTCCCGAGATCGACGGCAAAGTCTTTGTAAACGACGTCCCGGATGGCCTGCAGCCAGTGCCGGGCGAGTTCTATCGATGCCAAGTTACCGAAGCCCACGACTACGATCTGGTCGCTAAAATCATCTAACGGTCTATGCCTCACAAGCGCACGTTAAAGCTGCGTTGCCCGATCTGCAAGAAGCCGGTGAAGAACGGTGATGCGGAATTTCCATTCTGCAGCGAGCGCTGCCGCACCATTGATCTGGGAAAATGGGCGAGCGGCGCCTACGTAATCTCGTCTCCGGTGCAGGACACATCAGATAACATTTCAGGTGGGTTGCCGGACAATTCCGATGAAGACTGAGTCGGACCAACGACCTCTAACCGGCTTCCAATCCCTGTCCAATCCATCAGTTCGCGCTCCACTCTGGGCGAAGCTGGTTGCCACATTTTTTGGCATAGGCTTGCTTCGTCCAGGGCCGGGGACTTGGGCTTCGGCTGCGACTGTTTTGGTTTGGTGGTCGGCGAGTTCAGGAATCAATCCCTATTGGCAGCCTGCATCTGCGGCCTCTTTGGCTTTCGTCTCTGTACTCGTTGGCATCCCCGCAGCCACTCGCATGTGTCGCGCTACCGGCTTGAAAGATCCGCAATTTGTCGTGATCGACGAAGTTGCCGGGCAATTGATCGCCCTGATTGCTGTGCCGGTCTCGTGGAAATCTATGTTGCTGGGCTTTATACTTTTCCGAGGGTTCGACATCGTCAAACCTCCGCCGGTGCGTCAACTGGAGCACCTTCGTGAAGGAATCGGCATCGTACTAGATGATGTTGCCGCTGGGCTCTACGCTTTAATCATCATGCAACTGGCTCTGCATTTTGGCCTTTTGCCACGGTAGTTCGAGGCGGCACCACGCGAGGAAGTTGAAGTCCATGGGAATTTCAGATCGCTTGCTGGGTAAGACGAACGTAAACGGAAAGCCGCACATTGAAGCGGTGGTTCCGGCTGCCGCTCTGCCCGGCGGCGAAGTACGAATTACCGGACACGGCCTGCGTCCGCAGGATTTGCGGCGTCCTCGTGTGCGTTTCGGCGAAATTGAGGGCGCGGTGGTGATCAGTTCCGACGAGTTTCTGGTGGCGCGCGTGCCTGCCGGAGCATCGTCGGGCCCCATCGTTGTTTCCACTAACGGACATTCCAGCAATCCGCATCAGATCAAAGTCGCGGTTCCCATTGCTGAGAATCTGCACCCCGTGACCAATCCCGCGCTGGACGCTGAAGGCAACATTTACGTTAGTTTCTCCGGCAGCCGCGGACAGAAAGTTCCTGTCTCCATCTATAAGATCGACACCAATTACAACGTCAAGCCGTTCCTCGCCGACTTGATGAACGCAACTTCAATCGCGTTCGACCGCAGCGGTCAGATGTATGTTTCGTCGCGTTTTGATGGGACCGTATACCGCGTCGCCCCGAACGGAACGATGTCTTCATACGCGGAAGGCATGGGCATTGCGACGGGCATCGCCTTCGACCGCGCACAAAATCTTTATGTTGGCGATCGCAGCGGCACTATTTTCAAAATCGGCGCCGACCGCCAGATCTTCGTCTTCGCTACTCTGGAACCGAGCATTTCCGCCTACCACATGGCGTTTGCCCCCAGTGGAGACCTGTTCGTGACTGGACCAACGACGTCCAGCTTTGATTGCATTTACAAGGTCACGCCGCAAGGCAACGTGTCGATTTTTTTCCGTGGCTTGGGACGTCCGCAGGGTGTAGCTTTCGATGCGGAAGGTAATCTCTACGTCGCCGCTTCGCTCTCAGGTAAACGCGGGATCGTCAAGATCACCGCGAACGGAGAAGCATCACTGGCTGTTGCCGGCGCGGGGTTGGTAGGACTTGCCTTTGCACCGGGCCGCTCGGCGGTACTAGCCACCAACAGCGCTGTTCATCATCTTGCCTGGAACATTCAGGGATCGCCGCTGACCGACGTCGTCGCCTGAATAAGCGCCTAAAATTTGTCCGTGTGAATCGGCGAAATCCGTGGCTGATCTTGCTTGGCCTAATCATTTACACTCTCACCAGTGAACGCTGAGATCATTGCCATTGGCTCTGAGTTGCTCACCCCTTTTCGTCAGGATACAAACTCGCTTTACCTGACCGGGAAGCTTAACCAGTTGGGCGTTGACGTGATTTTCAAAACTATTGTTGGAGACAGCCGCGAGCGTCTGACCGGAGCGGCGAGCCTTGCTGTATCTCGAGCTGAGGTGGTCGTTTTTATGGGTGGACTTGGACCCACCGAAGACGACCTGACGCGGGAAGCTGTCGCCGACGCACTCGGGCTGGAACTCCGCCGCGATCCGGCAATCATTACCAGTCTGGAACAACGCTTCGCTGCGCGCGGCTGGAAGATGGCCACAAATAATCTGAAGCAGGCGGATGTTATTTCCGGTGCTACTGTGCTGCCCAACGCGAATGGCAGCGCGCCTGGACAATGGATGAGCGGAAAATATGATGGCCGCGAGCGAATCATCATTCTGCTTCCTGGCCCGCCTCATGAGTTAAAGGCCTTGTTCGAAGAGCAATGCCTGCCGCGCCTGCGCGCCAAACTGCCTCCGCAATTTATTGCCACGCGCGAATTGAAAATTACCGGACTCGGAGAGTCGTCGTGCGACGCGCGCATCGCGCCTATTTACAAGCTCTTTACGGATGTCGATACCACCATCCTCGCGGGAGCCGACGAAATCCAGGTGCACCTCAAATCGAGATCGTCATCTCTGGAAACTGCGCAATCGCGCGTCGATCAACTAGCGGAGAAGATAGAAGAGGAACTGGGCGATTCCGTCTTTTCCGACAACGGCGAGTCAATGGAACAGATCGTCGGCTATTATCTGCAAATGCGCAACGCAACGCTGGCAGTCGCGGAATCCTGCACTGGAGGCCTGTTAGCCGAGCGCATTACTTCCGTGGGTGGAAGCTCGCGATACTTTCTCGGCGGCGTAATCGTGTATTCGAACCAATTGAAGAGTGCGTTCGCCGATGTCCCCGCCGAACTGATCGATAAACACGGCGCAGTGAGCCCCGAAGTGGCTAAGGCTCTCGCCGAGGGAATACGGCGGCGCAGTGGCGCAACTTTTGGCTTGAGCGTTACTGGAGTCGCAGGGCCGACCGGCGGAAGCGACGCGAAACCTGTGGGACTGGTTTTCCACGCGCTTGCTTCCGAGGCTGGAACAGAAGTAGTGGAACGCAAATTTTCCGGAGATCGAAAACGCATTCGCCGGTTTGCCAGCCAGCAGGCGCTGGATATGGTGCGGCGAAGACTGATGTAGATCAGTCGTTGGTCTTTCGTCGTTGGCCTCGAAGATTTTGGCCAACGACGAACGACTGACGACCAAGGGCCACAATGCGCATTTTCGTTGCCCTCGACATTGACGACGCGATTCGACAGCGCATTCAGCGCTTCATGGAAGGAGTAAGCGGCTTCGCGCCAGATGTGCGCTGGGTCCGACCTGAGTCGCTGCACGTCACTTTGAAATTTATCGGTGAAAAGCCTCCGGAGGTAGCGGAAGAAATCAAGCGGGTACTATCAAGCGTCGATTGTGAGCCACTCGAAATGAGTTTTCGCGGCTACGGATTTTTCCCTACCGCAAGATCGCCTCGCGTCTTCTGGATTGGAATCGAGTCTGGAACGCAACTCGCCGCAATGGCAAAAGCTATAGACCAGTCCCTGAACGTTCTCGGAATTCCACAAGAAGAACATCCTTTTACTCCTCACCTCACGCTAGCTCGCGGCGGCGGACGCTCAGGCGCGCCCGCCCGCAAAAAAGGAGATGCTCCCAACAAGAACTTCCATCGCTTGCTGGAAAAATTGGAAGGCTTACCCGTTCCTGACTTTGGTACCATGGCGGCCCACGAGTTTTTTCTGTATCAGAGCCAGCTGTCACAAGGAGGTTCACGTTACACAAAGATCGCCAACTTCCCCTTGTAGCCGGCATCCGGCCAGTCTGTTGCGAGGGGCTCTTGTCGTCGCGAATGTTCAGCCAGGCAAAGCTAGCACCTCGAAACCGCAATGACTGATTTTCTTCTCACTGTCGCGTATAGCTATTTTCTGGGATCGATCCCTTTCGGGTACATTCTGGTTCGCACTTTTCGCGGGCAGGACGTTCGCCAAACTGGCAGCGGCAACATTGGCGCCACCAACGTTTCTCGCACCTCGCCGCGATTAGGCGCGCTTACCCTGATCCTCGACGCGTTGAAGGGACTGAGCGCCGTCTTACTGACTCGCGCACTCTTCCCAACTCATCAGGGTCTAATGTTCACGGCAGCCCTGTTCGCAATCGTTGGTCACGTTTTTCCGGTGTGGCTGCGTTTTCAAGGTGGCAAAGGTGTGGCCACGGGATTAGGTTCTTTCGCGCTCCTTACACCCAAAACCATTCTTGTCATGATCGCAATTTTCATCTTGATTTTCCTCGCGTTCCGCTACGTTTCGATTGCCTCCATCCTCAGTGTAGCTTTGTTCCCGCTCATGGCTTCAATTCTCGAGCCTGACATGAATTGGCGGACGGTCGGAATCACGGCAGCTGCTTCGCTTATCATCATCGTTCGGCACCGCGAAAATATTCGCCGTCTTATGAACCACACTGAGTCCCGTTTCCAGTGGAGGCGGACATGAGCGATGTTGCCGTGATTGGCGCTGGCGCCTGGGGTACGAGCCTTTCGATTGTGTTGGGGAGGAAAGGCACGCATCGAGTGCGCCTGTGGGGTCACGAACCAGAGGTGCGCGAGTCGATTTCATCGCACCGGGTCAATGAACTTTTCCTTCCGGGACAGACAATTCCCGATAGCGTCTCCGCGACCGGCAGTCTTGAAGAAGCTCTACACGGGGCTGAAATTGTGGTGAGTGTGATGCCTTCGCAGCACTGCCGTGCGCTTTTTCAGAGCATGCGTGGCTTTCTAAAACCGAGCATGTTGTTGGTGAGCGCCACCAAAGGCCTTGAAGAGGGAAGTCTCCTGCGCATGACCGAAGTGATCTCCGTTGTTCTCGGTTCACATGGCGGCTTTGAGCCTCGTGTTGGGGCGTTGAGTGGTCCTACGTTCGCCAGAGAAGTAGCCCGAGGTGATCCCACGGCAATCACTGTCGCGTCTGGCGACGCTGAGCTCACGGAAACAGTTCAGCGAGAATTCAGTGATCCATGTTTTCGCGTCTACACGAATTCTGATGTGGCTGGCGTGGAACTCGGGGGCGCGCTGAAAAACATTATTGCGATCGCGGCCGGTGTTTGCGACGGCTTGGGACTCGGGCATAACTCTATCGCAGCTCTGATCACTCGCGGCCTGGCGGAAATAACGCGCCTGGTGGTGGCCTGCGGCGGCCGCCAGGAAACAATGGCCGGACTTGCCGGAATAGGGGATCTCGTCCTTACCTGTACCGGCGGGCTTTCGCGCAACCGCAGCGTGGGAGTGGAACTCGGCCGGGGACGCAAGCTCGCGGATATCGTCGCGGCCATGCACGGTATGGTCGCCGAGGGCGTTTTCTGCACGCATGCGGCGGTCGAACTAGCACGGGTTCGGGGAGTTGAAATGCCCATCACTGCGGAGATGGATGCCATCTTGAATCACGGCAAATCGCCCCGCGATGCGATCCACAATCTGATGACGCGCAGCGCAAAAAGCGAAATCGTGTAGGCGCGGCGTCCGCGCCCGTGCAGCGATACCATCTCAGCCTACAAAAGTGTGATTGCTTCTTTTTGTCGAGCAGCGCTATTCGTTCGGGAGCCTTGAACCTTCGTTCAGGTTTGATTGCGGTTATGGGGAAAGTCCGTCAAAACTCGGCACAAAGGCTTTCTTTCACATGTGGCCCAACCGCCCCAACGGTGCGGCTTTTCGGGGTACTTTCGTAACACTTCGCGACTCGAATACCACGCTACACTTTTAGTAGCGCCAACAAATTCTTAGTCGCATATAACGCGGCGCCAAAGGCCACGTGTTGCTGAAATTGCCGTCGCCATCTCGACTGCCTATTCTTTACGTCATTCTAAGTGTGCTCGTGTTGGTGAGCGTAGTGCCCATGTACTTTTATTCGGCGCAGGTGGAATCGATCAACCGCGATCGGCTGATCACCAACGAAAGGCTTCTGCAGAACACAGTTACACGCTCTCTCGCGGACGATATTTCACAGCACCAGCAATCCCTGCGAATGATGCAAGCGAATCTCGCGTCGGCGCTCCAGGTGGCCAGCGGAGGCGACATTACTTCCGAGCACGTGGAAGCACCCGAATTGCGGGCATTGCTGGAAAACTTTGTTTCATCGTCAGATGATCTGGCCTATGCCACGCTTTTGAATTCCGAGGCTAAAGGAATTTCTGCAGGACGAATCGCCCCTGACGCCTTCCTTCAGCGCGAACTTGAGCGTGCTTATGCCGCCGCCCGCGAAGGTAGAGTCTATAACGGCGAGGCGCTGGTCGTTGGCACCGGTAAATCAGCGCGTACCGTGATGCTGGTCAGCACGCCAGTGACGTACGCAGGTAGTTTCCTGGGCATGATTGGCTCGGTCGTCGACTTGCAGTTCCTCATCCGCCGCTTGCAGGAAGTGAACCGCGGCGGCCTGACTCCCTATGTTGTGGATAGTCAGGGACGGTTAGTGGTCGGCGCTGCTCCTGGCTACGCTACCGGGCAAGACATGTCCAACCTGGAGATTGTGCGCAACTTCGTCGAGGCGGGCACCAAGGTGCAAATGGTGGCCGCGACTCGGGAATTCAATTTGCGCAACGGCAATACCAACATCAGAATGCTCGGCACCTACAGTCCTGTCAATAATCTGGATTGGGCGGTGGTCGTGCAAAAGCCCCGAGCCGAGGCCTATCGGGGGGTTTACGAGATGCAAAGCAACGCCCGCATACTTGCGATGATGGCCATCGCTCTCAGTGTAGGCATCAGCGTTTTTGCCGCCCGCCGCATCACTAACCCGCTGGAGGTGCTCACTCATTTCAGCCGGGCTATCGCGGCGGGGGATTTCTCTCAGCGCATTCATGTCAAGAGCCGCACGGAAATCGGCGAACTGGCTGAGACTTTTAATGTAATGTCCGAGGAGCTCGAGCATTTCGTGCTCGACCTGAAACGGGCTGCCGCGGAGAATCGCGAATTATTCATGGGCTCCATTCAGATGCTGGCCGGAGCTGTCGACGAAAAAGACCCTTACACTCGCGGCCACTCTGATCGCGTTACGCGTTATTCGCTCCTGATTGCCAAGGAAATGGGCGTCTCAGAAGACTTTATTGAAACCGTCCGTATTTCTGCACAACTGCATGACGTAGGGAAAATTGGGATCGAAGATCGCATTCTCAAGAAGCCGGGTGCGCTTACTCCGGAAGAATTCGACATTATGAAGACGCATACCACTAAGGGCGCCAACATTCTGCGTTCGGTGGCGCAATTGAAAGACATGATTCCGGGAATCGAGCTGCACCACGAATCGCTTGATGGGCGCGGCTATCCCCACGGCCTTAAGGGAGATCAAATTCCGCTTCTGCCTCGCATCATCGCCGTCGCCGACACTTTCGATGCGCTCACAACAAACCGTCCTTATCAGCAAGCCTACAACCCCATAGACGCATTGAAGATCATTCACAATCTTTCCGGGAAGCGGCTCGATCCGACTGCAGCTAGCGCCATCACCGCGATTTATTACCGCGGAGAAATCCAGATTGCGCGCCCCGTGCCGGCCGCGCCAGCTGCCCCGGTTGCGACTCCTATGCCTGTTACACCGGTTGCCACACCGGTCGTGTCTGAAACTCTGGCGTAGTAATTGATTCCACGTTTACATAAGCTGTTGTCGAACCGCTGCCTCGCGTGGAAACCACCACCTCCCGCTATAATTAGTACTTGGCGCGATTTCCACAATTATGATTCAAACCCTATTCGGCAGCCTCGACGAAGAGCAGAAGCCGGGCCTCTTCGACCGCATGAAAGAGGCGGTGACTCGTACCCGCGAAAACCTCAGCCAGCGGATCGAGGAAGTTGTTTCGTTTGCAAAAGAAATTGATCGGGCCACGCTGGACGACCTGGAGGCCACTCTTATCGGCGCGGACCTGGGTAACATTACAACTCAGGAAGTTCTGGGCAAGCTTCGAGAAAAAGCCGACCGCAAGCAGATAAAAAACGTCGATGAACTCAAGCGCTTGTTGAAAGATGAACTGCTCGCAATCTTAAGTGCGGCAAACACGTGTCCGGTGGAGAAGGTTGACGGTACGCCGGAAGTTATCCTTGTTGTCGGCGTTAACGGCACAGGCAAGACAACGACTATCGGCAAGCTGTCTCAGGTTTTTCGTTCGCAGGGTAAAACCGTGTTGCTGTGCGCAGCCGATACGTTTCGCGCCGCTGCCATTGAGCAACTCGAAATTTGGGGACAGCGTACCGGAACCGAAGTGATCCGAACAAAAGCGGGCGGCGATCCTGCAGCTGTGCTCTACGACGCTTTACAAGCCGCATCTGCGCGGCAGAGCGATTACGTGATCGTCGACACCGCCGGGCGTCTTCACACCAAAACCAACCTCATGGCTGAACTGGAAAAGATGCGGCGCACGGCGCAACGCATAATCCCCGGCGCGCCGCATGAGACCTTGCTGGTGATGGATGCCACCACCGGCCAGAACGGTTTGCAACAAGCGCGTCAGTTCACCGACGCAGCCGGCGTAACGGGAATCGTGCTTACCAAGCTTGATGGCACTGCTAAAGGTGGAGTGGTGGTGGCCATTTCTCGAGAACTGGGTCTGCCGGTGCGCTACGTTGGAGTCGGCGAGAAGGCGGGAGATCTCCTGCCTTTCAATGCGAAAGACTTTGTGGATTCATTGTTCGCATAGTTTCGCCACCACAGAGGCACAGAGCCACAGACACGGCGGTCGAAGGCTTTCTTGTCCCTGTATTTTTTCTCTGTGACTCTGTGGTGCAAAACGCAAAATGCCCGATCGCGACATTGACGAACAATTTCTGAGTCGAGCCATAGATCTGGCTCGTCAAAGCGTCGGTTTGACGTCGCCCAATCCATGCGTAGGCGCGGTTATTGTGGACGCAACGGGCGCCGTCGTCGGCACAGGCAGCCACACCTACGAGGGATTGAAGCATGCTGAGATTCTTGCGCTCGAACAGGCTGGAGAACGAGCTCGCGGGGCAGCTCTCTACCTCAACCTCGAGCCATGCGCTCATCAAGGCCGAACGGCGCCATGCGCGGATGCATTAATCGCCGCCGGAATCTCTCGCGTCGTTGCGTGTATGGAGGATCCGAACCCGCTGGTCAGTGGTACGGGATTCGGTAAGCTTCGCGATGCGGGGATCGATGTTTCGTCCGGCGTTCTGCAAGAGCAAGCAAAAGCGCTGAATGAATCTTTCGCCAAATATATTCGCTGCCACATTCCGCTGGTAACGCTAAAGGCTGCGATGACGTTGGACGGGAAAATTGCGCCTCCTCCAACCCATCCTTCCAATCATTCGGCGGGGAAGTCAAATGGAGGATGGATCACCGGCGAAGCTGCGCGCGCTCACGTACAGGAACTTCGTCATCAGAGTGACGCGATTCTGGTTGGAGTCGGGACTGTCATCGCCGACAATCCGCTGCTGACTGACCGCAGCGGCCGTCCACGCCGCCGCCCTCTCTTGCGCGTGATTCTGGATTCGCGGCTGCGCATGCCGCTTGATTCCCGCGTAGTGACAAGCGCCCAGGACGATGTTCTGATCCTATGCTCGTTTGCGGAAGAGAAAAAGAAAAAGCAATTACTGAAGCGGGGCATTCGCGTGGAACAATTGCCGCGGGCGACCTCAGATGGGCATCCGGACATGGCCGCCATTGTTCGTTTTCTCGGCCAGATGGAAATCACTGGGCTGCTGATCGAAGGCGGCGCATTGGTAAACTGGGCGGCGCTGTCCGCCGCCATCGTGGACAAAGTTTTTTTTTATTACGCACCCAAAATTCTCGGAGGCATAGGATCGACCCCGCTGGCCGGAGGCGCTGGATTTGCCAGCATCGGCGATGCCGCTTGCGTGAAGTCCGTACAGTTGCATCGTTTCGGTGAAGACTTCGCGGTCGAGGGATACTTGAAAGATCCCTACACAGGCTGAAGGACATTTCACCACCGAGGCACAGAGAGGATGCTACAAGAAAATAAGATCCTCGTTTTTTTCTGCGTCTCTGTGCCGCTGTGGTGAATGAAAGGAGGTTCCATGTTCACCGGCATCATTGAAGAAGTTGGACGGGTCACCAGCATCACGAACGAGAACGAAAATCGCCGGCTCACTGTTGCCGCTTCGCAGCTTGTTAAAGAACTGAAGAAGGGCGACAGCATTGCGGTCAGCGGCGTGTGCCTCACGGCGGTGGGAATCACACCTGATTCCTTCGCTGCTGACCTCGCTGAAGAGACGTGGAGTCGCACTTCGTTCTCACGCATTAAACCGGGGGCGCAGGTCAATCTCGAACTCCCCCTGCGTGCCAATGGCCGCTTCGGCGGCCACATCGTGCAGGGCCACGTCGATGGCACCGGCAAATTTATTGCGCTTGATGAGATTTCCGGCGCCGACAATTATTGGCTACGCATTGAAATCCCCCCTGACCTGGCTCGTTATGTCATTTTTAAAGGATCGCTGTCAATTGAAGGTATCAGCCTGACGGTTGCGAAGGTAGAAGGAACTCAAGTGACGGTTGCGGTTATCCCGCACACTGTCGAGATGACCAATCTGATGTCGCTGAAGCACGGCGATCCCGTGAACCTTGAAGTGGACTTGATAGCGAAGTACGTTGAGAAAATGATTCACGGCGGTTCCGCGAACAGTTCGATTACGATCGAGCAACTGGTGGAGCAAGGATTTTAGAGAAGCCTGAACTACCCTTGCAACACCAGTTCATCCAGGGTCAAAAATTCCTGGATGATGGGCTCTTCGCATTTCTCCATTTCCGCATACGTGCCAAAGAACAGTACTTTGGCCTCATGTAGGAATACGATCCGGTCCGCAAGTTTCTTGGCCAATCGCATGTCATGAGTTACAACCACGCTGGTCAGGTGTAATTGGGTTTTGAGCCGCTTGATCAAATCACCCAGCAGTTGCGCCATTAGCGGATCGACCATGGTCGTGGGTTCGTCGTAGAGAACACATTCCGGTTGCGCAGCCAAGGCTCGCGCGATGGCGACCGAGCGCTTCATCCCGGTAGATAAATCCGAAGGAAGTTGGTCGCGCATTTCCTTTACTCCGACCATCTCCAGGAGTCCATCCACGATCTGGAAAATCTGGTCCTCTTGCAGGTCGCCGCGTTCGCGCAGCGGGAAGGCCACATTCTCACGCACAGTCAGCGAGTCAAACAACGCGCCGTTCTGGAAGACCATCGTGACTTTTTTGCGAATGCGCTGCAGGTCGGGCTCGTCATAATCGGTAATGTCTTCCCGCGCCACGATCACCCGCCCTGAGTCCGGCTTGAGAAAACCCATAATGTGTTGCAGAGTGACTGATTTACCCACTCCGCTTCTTCCCAGGATGCACACCGTTTCGCCAGCCTGCACATCGAAGCTGACATGGTCAAGTACGCAGTTCTCACCAAAGGCTTTCGAGACCTCCTTGAATTCAATATAAGGTCCGTCCGGTCGGTTCTCGGCTACGTTGACGTCTGTGCTGGTTGCAACCATTCCATCGCCTACTTGCGATAGTAAATGAAGCTATGCAAGTTTTCCCGTTCTACGGAGCGTCGCCTTGGTGGCGCGAACTTTGCGCCTTCTTCAAATCATCCGGCGTATTCAGATTGTGGAACATTTCTGAGGAGAACCCGGCGCGCGCCAATTCATCATCTTCAATCACGCAAGTTCCAACTTTCGCAAATAGTGAATCAATCTTGTTTCTTCCGTTGCGCAATGCTTCTTCGGCGATCTCAGCAAACGGCCGCCGGTAAACCGCGCACAATGGCTGCAAGCCTCCGGCTGCGCGTGGCAGCGTCACGATTGCAGTCGATTCCCGAGCACGAGACAGCAGATATTGGAGAAAGTCCGCATCCACAAAAGGCAGATCAACTGCCAGCATCAGATTCAAATCTATCGACGAAGCCGAAAGAGCCGCATGGATGCCGCCTAAGGGTCCCCGATTGCGATAAACGTCTTCGACCACGCGTCCAAAAGGCGAAAACTTCGTGGCATCCCCGACAATCTTTACTTCTTCGGTGACAGCGCCCGCCAGCTTCAATGCGTGTGCGAGCAGCGTCTCGTCGCCTAGATGCAGAAAGGCCTTATCGCTGCCCATGCGAGAACTCTTGCCACCAGCCAGAATGAAAGCTGTAACGCCGGTCGCATTCTTCACTTGCTGATCATACTTGGAATCGGACATCGGAAGAATCAGAGCAGAACCAAGGTGATTCCCTTATTGCCGCGACCGACATCACTGTCGAGCACCAACTCCGGAAGTTTCGCGAAGATAAGCTTGCTGCGTTCGTCGAAGCTGGACCAGCTTTCTCCATTGACGAATGCCGCAATCTCGCCTTTTTCTTTTCGCTGTCGCAAGTAGCTTCGAATGGCAAAACGCAATACGCCGCCAGCACCGGATGAACCATAACCATGAATCACTTTCAGCGCGGCGATGCCGTCTTTTCGTGCCTTTGTCAATGCCGCATCCAGCTTCTGGCAAGCCTGATCGCGAGTAGGAAATCCCTCTTCGAGATTGACGATCCGTATTCTTGATGACATGGCGTTAAACAGTGTGGGCGTGGGGTGGACGTTTGGGCCCGGGCACGGCACCGAATTACACGAAAGTAACCTACACAAATTCACGCCGCCGTTAGATGATGTGTCATCCGGCAATTGTAGGCCGGAAGACCATCATGCCCCAGAAGTTATTGGATGTCCTTATGTTAGGCCGCTGCTCTCACGAGTTTTCCTGGCCCCGGCGAGGCGCTGACGGCCAGTTTTACCAGGTTTGTCTGCTTTGCGCCGTCGAGTACAGCTATGACTGGACGACCATGCGGCGCACCCAGCGCGTCGATCGCAGTCCTGACGCCGCCGAGGCGGAGGGTAGTAGCACTCGCCGCAGCCGTGGCCGAACTCGCAAGCCTACGTGGGTGCCACGCGCGCGACGCCTCAAAATCGACACGCCAGTGCGTTACCGGGTGAAAAATCTCGGCAGTTGGTACGAAGGCACGATTGCCAACCTCAGCCATTCCGGCGTGCTTCTGCTCGGGCCGCAGCGTTTTCCAGATAACACATTGGTGGAAATGGTTTTTGAGATGCCGGAAGAAATCTCCGGGCAGAAAAATAGCACCGTACTCTGTCAGGGCCGGATTACCCGGACCAAAGAAGATTCGGCAGAAAAATCGGCAGACAAAGTCGAAATCGCGAGGATCGCAGCCAGCATCCTTGATTACAAATTCCTGCACCAGACTTAGTTTTGGCTAACGTCTCGGGCCGATCCACTAGCGTCCGGTAACCAACAGGATTCTCACAATATTTTTCGGAAATTTACATTTATCATGCATCTAATCGTTTTATACCCGATCCACAATCAGGAGTGATTTATGAAAGCGAGGCTATCTGTCTACCTCAGCGCATTGGTTTTGCTCACGATTATGGCTGTAACGGTCGGTTGCTCGAAGGCGCCGACGGACGCGCAGATTGCCACCGACATCCAGAACAAACTGAACACTGATTCCGGACTTCAGGGAAAGCAGCTGATCGTGCAGGTGGATAAGGGTAGCGTCACGCTTTCCGGCGAAGTGGATAATAATGCCCAGCGCGATGCGGCGGCCCGCTATGCATCTGGCGAGCCGGGGGTAAAGCAGATCGTCAATAATTTAGAAGTTGCTGCACCACCGCCGATGCAAGCTCAAGCTCCGCCTCCTCAGCAGCCCGTAGCTGCGACGCCGCAAAAGCATCGCCGCAAGGAATCCAAGAATAAAGAACATAATTCCGAACCTGCACCGGAGGAGGTAGCTCAAATGCCCCCCGCCCCAACAGCATTGCCGCCTGCTCCCGCGGCTCCCGTAGTACCGCCTCCACCGCCGCCTCCGCAGAAGGTGACCATTCCCTCGGGGACGAGTTTGTCAGTGAGATTGGTGGACGCCCTCGATTCGGAAACGGCGACCCAGGGCCAGACTTTTCATGCGACGTTAAACTCGCCACTCGCAGTTGATGGCGCCATGGCCATTCCCACTGGATACAACGTCGAGGGCCATGTTGTGAGCGTGCAGAGTGCAGGTAAGTTTGCTGGACAATCCCTGCTGGTGCTGCAACTGGATCGGATCTCGGCGGCGGGAAATTTTTACAACATCCAAACTGATCAGTACAAGAAGCAGGGAAGCTCGCGCGGTAAAAACACGGCTGAGAAAGTCGGCGGCGGGGCGGGCATCGGAGCCATAATCGGCGCGCTCGCGGGCGGCGGTAAAGGTGCCGCTATTGGAGCGGTTGCCGGCGGCGGC
>DASYOD010000178.1:0-12445 GCA_036008085.1 Terriglobales bacterium | reverse complement strand
GTACAGACGATTTCGTATCTCCCGACCTTGGTTGCGGTGAAATGAAGAGACACGTCCAGCCCAGGAACAAAATCCTGTTGCACCCGCAACTCTCGCACGAAGAAAGAATGTCCCAGATCTTTCGAGTGCATTAGTAGATGGATTTCCTTGTTCACCGGGATTGCCATTTCGGCGGTGACAATGTCGTCCTTGGAATCGGGATCGTGAGTGGTATCAAGCCCGAAGAAGTTCTCGTTGGCTTCGCTGATCTGCTCGGGATGCAGCGGGCCGAATGTTCCATCGGGGCCGGGGTAGCGGAAATAAAATGCGAACTGGCCTGCCTGCACTTGAATGGGAATGGCGGATGCTGAGGGCGGTGTGAGATAAACGTCGGCCCAGGCCTTCACTCCGAAAACTCCCAGAGCCAGCACCTCAGTACCTACCAGAAGGAATGCGGCTACAACCAATCCGGTGGCGCCGCCGGGAAAAGTAGTGATCTTGGCGTCTTTGTCTCGACCGGAAAACATCCACACAAAGATGGCCAGAACGAACTGCGCAGCCAAAAACGCGATGCCCGCCTCAGCCATGGTTTCGGACATTTGCTCATCAATCATCACGCCATGAGTCGAAATGTCCTCGGGTGCCACCCAAGTGTGGCGGAGGATGGGAATTGCAGACGCAATTGCAATCAGGATAATGGTGACGGCAAAGATTTTAGCCATAACGCTTCGCCCCCAAAGCATGTTTCGATCCGGCTTACGGAATGAGATTGCGAGGCCGCCACGCTATAAGTCGTGACGGCCACACTTCAACTATCTATTTCGGCTTGAAGCTGAAATCCGCAGACGCGGGTTTTCCTGCAGCCACTGTCACTTTCTGCGTCTGAGTACCTAAGTCTTCCTGCCAAGCGGTAACGGTGTAACTTCCGGGAGCGACTCCGTGAATGGTGTAAGTGCCGTCGTCGCCAGTGGTGGCGTATGGCCCCTTCACGACGGCGTGGTAGCCGTGCATCCACGGATGAATGTTGCATTTAACCGGAATCATTTCAGGCGCCTTCCAGCTCTTCGTGATAGCGGGCGCTCCCGGCGGCTGCGACTCATTCCACGGAATGTTTCCCGTCATTGGATTGGGCAGCGGATGGATGTTGTGAGTTGTCTGGTCGCTGGTGGTGACCTTGAAGGTCTGACCAGCATCCATCGCCAGAACGTGCGGAACATACATGCAACCCTTCTGGTCAAACGTTGGTGTGCCTGAAGCCGTGCCGGCTTCGTTACCGGTGAGACCCTCAGAGATGTAAAGGACGACGTTCTTTATTCCGCCACTCGATCCCACTTCAATGTTCTCCAGGTGCGCCGGACTGTTCTCATGCTGCTTCACACAGTAGGGATCTTTCGACATGTCGATGCCCTTCATGTGCGGCGCGGTACCGCTCAATTTCACCGTGCCGGCAATCGAGCCTTCCGCGGCAGCGCTAACACGTTGGTTAAGGCTCACTGCCGCGAAACCAACAAGTACTACCCCCAGTAGTACTGCCACGTACTTCGAATACCTCTGGTTCTTCATCACTTTCTCCTGAAAATAGATTTCGCCACTGGTCCGAGGCTATTGTGGATTCACTGGCTTCAATCCCAGTTGCTTGGCGATCTGTTTTTCCTTGGCGTTAAACTTGTTGTGAGGCTGAAGCGTGCGCAGATAAAAGACCAAATCCCAGGCTTCGTCTGGCTTGAGGTTGTCGGCGAAAGAAGGCATAGGCGTACCATCCAGGCCGGTCATGAAGATTTTGTAGATATCACGGTCGGTGCTGCCGCACTTCGGCCGAGATCCATCGGTGAAATTATAAGGCAGAATTGGCCTGCCGAGGTCGTCGGTGAGGGTGGATGCAGAAGGACCGTTGGCCATGCCCTGAACGCCATGACACTTCCAGCACTGGACTCTACCGAATACTTCCTGGCCGGCTTTGACGCGATCCGGCGTGATTTCAGGCTCCGGCGGTATCTGGATTGGTGCTCCCGGCTTTTCATTCTGCCAGCGCGGAGAGTAGTGCTTGATCCATGCCACCAGGTCAGCGCGCTCGTCCTTGGTGAAAGTGTTCCACGGCGGCATGTTGGAACGATCTAAACCACGGGCGATAGTATCGTAAAGATCCTCATCAGTAGGCAGAGTCCCGGTGGGCGTGGAGCGGCACTTAAATATTCCTAACTGAAAATCACGCGGCTTGGGATCAAGCCACACCGCATTTTCGCCGTTACCATCGCCGAGGTCGCCGTGGCAGCCGACGCAGTATCTGCGGTAGGGCATGGCTGCGGCCTTTGGGTTGCCGGTGATGTTCCCGATGTGACTGCTCGCGGCCGGTGAATTGAGCCAGGTTTCAAGCTGATAGGTGGAAAGCTGCGCCTGGGCGGGCAAGGTAAACGCGAGAACAGCAACCGCGCTTATCAATAACGAACTGTGCAGAAGTAATTTTGTCCGCATCGCTGTTCCTCTCTAGAAGTCGAAGTCGAAGCCGATTAACAATTCGCTCGAGTTTACGTTGTTGCCATAAAACGACGTAAGGTCCTGATGCAGCCAGTTGTATTCGTTGTGCCAGGCAAAACCGGCCCGGCTGGTCATAAACGGGTTATATCGATAGCCGACGGTGTAAGTAGTGATGTTCCCCAAGTTGGACGGGTTCGTCGTGTTGGCTTGCTGCGACATTCGCTCCAGTTCAAACCGCCCGATGAAGATCAACTGCGGGCTGTACACGTAATGGGCTTCAATCGTGGCGCCATTCCAGCTAGGCGCGCGCGCTGTCGGAGGAAGAACCGTGCCGGGCGTGGCATTCGGCAGGTCGTTTGCTGTGGCCCCATTGTTTGGGTCCGTGGCGTTGCCAAAACCCTGCCCGAACCAGACGTTATCCGACCCATGCTGAGTTACGACTTGGATGTCAAAATGCGGGCCGAAGTAGAATTGTCCGACGAAGCCGACGCGATTGAATCCCTTGTTGCCAATTCCCGAACCCGGGATCGGCACTCCGCCCGAAGTCTGGTAGAAGGTTGCTGCTTCTCCCACCATGGCGTAGAAGCCAATACGCTCCACACCCAATTTGCCAGCGTCAAAGGCCTGGCTGCCTGTAAAAAACCCGGTGTAGGAGTTGGCCCCGGTGACGAGGCCCACGTTGCCATCACTTGAGCTGATTAGAGCGGCAGAAATTCGCGTCCTGTCGTCCACCGAGTGTCCCATGTACTCGATGCCGAGTTGATTGTCGCCAATCTGGCCGAAGATGTTGTTATCGCCCACGGGAATGAAGTGATATGTCTGGTAAATTCCGCCGTTTCCGGTCAATGTCAGAATGCGTTTTTCGGAAAGCAGATTGTCCAGCTCAAACTTGCCCAGCTTCACATTCAGCCAGGAACTGCCGAACAGATTGTCCAACCGACCCATAACCGTCTCAAAGTGAAAGGTGGCCGTGCTGTCGGACGAGGGCAGCACATAAAACGAGATATTTTTTTCCAGCGTGCCGCCGGTATGGAAGTCGAGACCGCTTAAGTCGAAGCCGGTCGATGTCACCCTTTTTTCAACAGTGCCGGAGGTTGCGTCTCCAGGTACGGCATCTTCGGAGACTCTGGCGTTGCTGACACGGTGCCAGATCGGGGTGATGCGGAACGTCACCGGCCAGTACGATGGGTTCTGCCAAATCGGAGCGTCCCGATCGTTCATGAGCTGATAGCCGTTGTCTTTGAACTTTTGTCCAAAATAATTCAGCATCGGCCAGGACTCGTGGCAGGCCGAACACCGCAAGCCATACTTGCGGGCGAAGGCAGGCAAGGCATGAGCATTTTGGAAGCAGCCAAGCACCAGCACCAGCAGCAGCAAGCTACCCGCAAAATTTCTCCGGGACGAGATCATCACTCCTCCTGAATGCGAAATCTCAACGGCAAAATTAAGGCCAAATCACATAGACGCCACAACGAACGGACGAAGCCTGGTAATGAATCTATTGTTGTCGGTTAGAGTTCGCTGAAAACGGTCGAATTCGACCGGATGACGGGAAAAACAGTAAGCCCGCCCAACCCGGGCTGAGGGCACGCACCTCAGGATATGTCATCTGGTTTCCCTCAAGCCAAGTACAAGTTAAACCATCCATTCGCTGTAAAGTGCGCGTGGAGGGAGTAATTATCATGTTCGTTAGAGCAGTGTCAAGAAAAAACCAGAAAAGCGATTCTCGCGATGCAACAAACTGATCAGAATCTAACAACCATTGCTGGGGTTGCCCGCGTCAGAATCTTGTAAATAACAATTATTTTTTTATTTGCCGAACCATGAGTGGTATTTGAAAAGTTTTGTAAATTAGATCACTCTGGGGTGCAGACAATTCCTGCCGCACATCTATATTCGAAAAATCAATTTGAGAAAAATACAATCGGGAAGTTGACAGCCAGCGCCAGTCGATAGAGTATGAGAACCTTGAGATCTGAGAGAGTTAAGATTCGCCTGTCCAACTCCTGGACGCTCAGCCATTGAAGTGCATGCGGAACATCGGCAGAAGGGTAGAGGTTCTCGACATCGGCAGCGATACCGTACCCTCGTTCGCCGGAAAGCGGAGCGCTCTGTCCAGCCGCAGGTTAGCTGTCGCCTCGCTCTCAGTTTTCTGGCTTGCCCTGGCAGTCGTTCCGCTCCACGGCCGAGAACACAAGAAAGAGCAGTTTGGTCAAACGTTCTCCACGGAAATCGAGGCTCCGGAGAGCGAGGTTCTGCAGGCAGTGCAGGGTGTGGCTGACAACGGCATCATCAGGGGCAGCTTCGAATACAACAAAGACAAATACATTGAGCGCGCCAATTTAGTTTCCTCATCGTCGTTGTTTCCTGAGTGGAAAGACCCGGGCACGGTGTTTTACAAAGTACGCACCAAGGTTTTGGCCCCTGCGAATTTTAAGGAAACCGCAGACGAGGGCACGCTCGCGGTTCGCTATGTAGTGCAAAGCCGGGACGCAAATCGCACTATCTTGCGTATCGATGCCATATTCGCCGAAGATTTCCGGCGCACGGTGCATGAATCCAATGGCAGCGTCGAAAGCGCTGAGTACAAAGACATTCAGGATCAGGTTGACGCGCTTGAACTGCAGAAAACTCAGGCTAAGCAGGGCGAAAAACAGCGCCAGGAAGAGTTGGCCAGGCAAGCTCTTGAGCGTAAGAGTGAACAGGATGAGGCCTTGGCTCTGGCCACGGCGCAAACTTCCGTGCAAGGTTTGGAACAGCACATACAGGAGCTTCGCCGGCAAGCAGAACGGGTGATTAAAGCCCCGGGGGCGCAACTCAAGTCCGCTCCGTTTCATACGGCCTCGAATTTGAAGTCGTTGGATGCCGGCGCGGAAGTTGTGATTGTGGTTGCGACGCCCTACTGGTTTGGGGTCGAAACCGAGGATGGACAGCACGGCTGGATTCGTCACGATCAACTGGAGCCGCTGCCATGAGGGTCATTGGAGCTTCGCGGCGACTCTGGTTTCTTGTTTTCTCGCTGGCCGCGGCAATGCTCGTCGCTTCCATCGGCGCCGCTCAAAGCGCTCCATACGAGCGCACGTTTTCGCAATCGAAAGCAGCGGTAGAAAAAACCCTCAAGCAGTTGCAGTCTTCGGCTTCCGGACGTCTGCCGACGCTGGATGGGTTTACTCGTCCCAGCGATCGTGCTTTAGATCGCTTCCAGCGTGGCTACTATCAGTGCGCGACGCAAGTGACCTCGACTCCGGCAGGCGGCACGACCGTGCGAGTCACCGCGAAAATAACCGCATGGTACTCTGATCCCGCGTCATCGAAATCCGGCTACCAGGAACTCCCGTCCAACGGCCGCCTGGAAACCGACTTTCTCGATCGCCTTGAGGATGCGCTCGGCGGCAGTGGGTCAGCGGCTGCTGCGAACATCCCCGTGAATTCCCCATCGTCGCAGCCTAAGAGCAAGTCTGTGGCGTCCGCGCCAAAGATTTCCGTGCCCACCATTTCTGCGCCGCAGCCAAGCGATTCAATCTCGAATGCGCCGTTGGCGTCTTCCAAGTCGATGCCTGAAAATTCGCCGTTCAAGGTAGGTAATCCGGTTAACTCCGATCTTGCGGCCTCCTTAGCCACGCAGAAAGCGGTCGCCGACAAGCACATGGAAGACCTGACCAAAGAGGCGAAAGGTTTGGAAGAAATTCTGCGCAATCAGGCGCACCCTAAGAATCTGGTCGCAGTCAAGAAGTCCGGCACGCCGGTGCTGGGGAATCCGATTGAAGGCGCCAAAGCCTTATTTCTCGCAACCGCCGAAGATGAGTTTGAAATTCTGGACATGAACGCCAACTGGGTGCACGTGCGGATTTCAGGCTTGTCGCGCGGATGGATCCGGCGCTCAGCTGTCGAAATGCCTGATAATTTCCCATCCGAGGCGAAAGTTCAAAATTCCCCAGCCCAAGCCAGCGCGGAAACTTTTCAGGTGAAGAACGAAGAGATCGCCTCGTTCCCTGGCACCTGGGAACCGCTTCGCGGAAAGACGGTCAAAATTTTAACGGTTCAGAACGCCGGCACAAGCACAACTGACACAGGTTCACGCGCCAAGCTGGAATACGCCAAATCGCTTTTCGGCAAGGAATACGCCGAGCTCACACAGGCCCCAACCACCGCCGTCGGGGTTGTGCTGATTTTCGATTCAGAAGACGGGGGAATGGCAGCGGCAACTTTGCCTACCCTGCAGCAATGGAAGGCTGGCTCGCTTTCCGATCAGGCGTTCTGGCGCCGCTGCTTCTTGGATCCTCCCGAAACCTTTAGTTCACAGACTGCTCAATAGATTCTTGCGGTATTCTTTTCGCGTCGATACCCTCGGATTTCTCGACGCAATTATTGCGATTTCCATTGCCTTGAGGCCTTATTTCTGCTAACGTGCGCGCGTCCTTTATTTCAACACTTGGTTTCGGGGGTCAGGCTATGGCGTTCTGTACAGTGTGTGGCGCTCAAACCGCAGATGGTTCCACTGTGTGTCCCGCACACTCGGGGGCTGCGGTGGCACATCCGGTTGCGTCTACGGCCGGAGGACTAACTGACAACGTGGCTGGAATGCTGGCTTACGTTACGATAATTCCGCCGATCCTGTTCCTGGTTATCGAGCCCTACAATAAAAACCGCTTCGTGCGCTTCCACGCCTTCCAGAGCATTTTTCTGCATGTAGCCGCGGTAGTGGTCTGGATCGCTTTCATCATCCTCTCTGCTGTGCTGGCGTTCATCCCGATCCTGGGACATCTGGTGGCCTTGCTGCTCTGGCTGGCACTTTCTGTCGGAATACTGGTTGTTTGGGTTATGCTGCTTATCAAAGCCAATCAGGGGCAAATGTGGAAGTTGCCGGTGATCGGCGATATGGCCGAGAAACAGGCCAACACCGTTTAAGCTGTCTAGCTTAGTAAAGACCTTCCATTTTGCCGTGGGAGGCCGCACATCTGTCAGGCATCGAACTCTTCCCTTCTTCGGCAGAACCCGTCAAGAAACGCATCCCTATTTACTTTTGATTCCGCGCACTTTCGGGTAGTCTGTCTGATTCTGGTCGGGAGGGGAGACAGGGTTGAAAGTTCGGGTGTTCTATCATGACAAATGTTTTGACGGTGCCTCATCTGCAGCGCTTTTCTCGCGCTTCTATCGCGAACGGATTCGAAGCGACGTCGAGTTCGTTTTCTCGGGGTTACTCCACCGCGCTGGTTCGTTGTTCGACGAAAAGAACTTTGATGGCGACGAAAATGCCATCGTGGATTTTAAATACTCCAGCTCGCCCAAAATCACCTGGTGGTTCGACCATCACGAAAGCGCGTTTCTGTCGCCGGCCGATGCAGACCACTTTGAACAGGATCAAAGCAATCGCAAATTCTACGACCCGGACTTCAAATCCTGCACGAGTTTCATCGCCACCATTGGCGAGCAACGCTTTGGTTTTGATCCCAAGCCTGTAGCCGATCTGGTTCATTGGACCGATATCATCGATGGCGCCATGTACCCCGACGCCCGCACCGCGGTTGAAATGCAAGCCCCGGCCATGAAGCTGACCATGATCATCGAGTCGAATCAGACTCACGGGTTCGTGCCCAAACTGATTCCATTGCTTGCGACCAAATCTCTGGCGGAAATCATCGAAGAACCGTTCGTCGCATCGCTGTTGCCCCCGCTTCTCGAACGACATCAGCGATCCATGGCTATCCTCGGCGATCGCATCGAATCAAAAGATGGCACGATCTTCTTCGACGTCACCGACCATGAACTCGAGGGCTACAACAAATTCGTCCCTTACTATCTGCATCCTGAATCCATTTACAGCGTGGGCTTGAGCAAAAGCACTTTCCGGGTGAAAGTTTCGGTGGGGTCGAATCCATGGGCGCCGTCGGAGCCGGTGGTGAATCTGGCCAAGATTTGCGAGCGCTACGGTGGCGGCGGCCACGCCCGTGTCGGCGCCATTTCATTCGAAGTCACGCAGCAGAAAGAGGCCCGCATAGCCGCCAGGGAAATCGTAGAAGAGTTACGCAGTGCGGTTCGCGCCCAAGGCCAATGAACGGCCCACGCACTGTCATTCTGAGCGGAGGCCGCCGCAAAGCGGCCCACGGTGTCGAAGAACCTTGAGCAGCCAGCAGCCAGACGATTGTAGTAAGGCATTTTCGCGGTAGTCGGTAGGCTGGAGCGTACGCACAACATTCCCGTGACCCGCTCGCCCAACTCCGATCCCATCCTGCGAACCGAGCACCTGGGCCGCGTGGTCAATGAGAAGATTCTGGTTGAAGACGTCACTTTCGAAGTGCGAACCGGCGAGGTCCTCGCCATCGTCGGACCCAGCGGCGCGGGAAAGAGTTCTTTGCTTAGGCTGCTGAACCGCCTCGATGAGCCTACCAGCGGCACCGTCTATCTCGAAGGGACGGATTACCGGCAGATTGCGCCTCGTGAATTGCGCCGAAAGCTAGGCATGGTCAATCAACGTCCTTTTCTCTTCCCTGGCACGGTCGAGCAGAATCTGCAATTCGGCCCACTGCAGCGCGGAGAATCTTTATCCAAAGATTCCGTCGAGGAACTTCTGGGGCGAGTGGGGCTACAAGGCTATTCGAGCCGCAACGTCGCCAATCTTTCCGGAGGCGAAGCCCAGCGCGTTTCTGTCGCTCGCACCCTGGCAAATTCGCCGCTGGTCTTATTGCTTGACGAGCCTACCTCGGCGCTCGACCAAACATCCAAACTTGAGGTTGAATCTACGATCCAAACGATCGTCCGCGACCAGGGATTAACCTGCATTTTGGTCACTCACGACACCGCTCAAGCCGCGCGTCTAGCCGGGTGCGCCCTGGTGCTCGAATCCGGACGCGTGGTGCGCAATGGTCCCACAAACGAGGTGCTGCATGCTTAAGCTGATGTTCAGCAATCAGTTGTATTTAGTTCTGGCGCAGGCTCTGGTCGCGGCAGGCGCTGCCGGGGTCGTGGTTTTGCTGGCTCACAAGCGGGGCATTCATTTAGAGAGCGAAACGCTGGTCGCGATGCTCCGCGGCATCATCCAAATTATTGCTGTGGGATCGGTTCTGCTACTGCTGCTGCGCGCGCCGCGTTGGACCAGCGTTTTCCTGCTTGCCGCCATGATCGTCGCCGCCGGAGCAACCTCAGCCCGTCGCGCTAAAGGCATGCCTGGGGCCTTTCGCGTCTCTGCGTGGTCCATTGCATTCGGTTCAGGCTCGGTCATCGCCATCATGACGTGGCTTGGCGTCATCGATACCGCCATCACTTCACTGGTCCCCGTAGGCAGCATGTTAATCACGAATGCCATGAACACGAATGGATTGGCGCTCAACCGCTTCCGCTCTGACGTAGTCGCTCACGTCGGCGAAATCGAAACTGCGCTGGCCTTAGGGGCTGACGCCAAACACAGCGTCGCGCCCTATTCGCAAGCTGCATTCGAGTCCAGCCTGATTCCCGCGATCGACTCGTTGCGGTCTCTCGGTATCGTATGGATTCCCGGATTGATGGCTGGGATGTTACTCTCAGGGGCCCGGCCGATGTATGCGGCGATCTATCAATTCGTGGTGTTGGCTATGATTTTCGCAGCTTCAGGCCTGACGTCTTTAGTGAGTACACTGCTGATTCGGGACGGAATTTTTACCGCAGCCCAACAATTGAGCCTGCAGCCGGGGAGATAATGTTTTAATGAGCTCTATCGTGCACACCAAAATCCTGGCCGAGCATGACCGGTATAGGACGAACCTGCAGGTGCTTCGCGGGATCGCTACGCTAGAGGTCATGAAAGGAATGATCGTGCTGCTGGCCGCAGTCGGCATTCTTCTGATGGTGCGCCGCGAAGATCCCTGGTATATTGCCGATGGTTTGTTGAGACTTCTTCACATCAGCCCCGATCACCACTTTGCGCAAGTCTTCCTCGATTGGGCCGACTCGCTTACCACTGCAAAAATATGGACAGTCGCCGCCGCTGCCCTCTCCTACTCTGTTCTGCGCTTCATAGAAGCTTACGGACTCTGGTACGCCCGCGCCTGGGCCGAGTGGATCGCTTTGATTTCCGGCACTCTGTATCTTCCCTTTGAAATCTACAAACTGGTTCACCGACAAAGTTTATTCCACGTCTCCGTCCTGCTGATTAATCTAGCCGTAGTCTTCTATATGGCCTACGCCCTTAAGACAGGCCAAAGCACCCACCACCACATCCGCCACCAGACAAGCTGAGGCGACCGCAGTGTCTGCCCTCGCCTGGTGGGGGCGGGACGCCCCACGACGGCCGGCGAGACGCCGGCGCTACCAGAGTGATTTGGACGAATCTTTAACGGTTCTACTGGACGGTGACCGTCACTTTCTTCTCGGACCGGTGGTACTGATTGGTCGCGTACAGAATATATGTGGTCGTCACCGTGGGGTATACGGTCACGGTGTCGCCGCGAACCGCCCCTACTTCGGGAGAGATGATGAAATAAGACGCCCCCGTCGCAGCCCAGTCCAGAACCACGGGTTGTCCCGGAGTGCTTATCGGGGGATTTGCCGTAAAACTGGTAATGGCGGGCGCTTTGCCCTGAGGGAGGTTGCTCGGAGTGTAGATGGGGTCCATCAAGATCACTTCAAATTCCGAGGCCGGTACCTGCTTTAAACTTCCGAGATCATCGTTGCTCCAGCGATTATCCGGATCGCCACTTATGTACATGGAGCTCCCATTATCAGCCATGATCATTCCGTACTGTTTCAGCGCGGCCAACACTACTTGGGACTGCGGAGGAAACGAGGAGATATCGTAACTGGCTTTGAGGCGCAGGCGCATGCCCATCGGAGCGGCGAAAGAATTCGTGGAGTTAGCCGCCCAATGCGACGCGGGAGGAGTGAAAGCCTCTCGACTGTACTGCAAGGTGAAGCGCAGCGCATGCTGAATTTGACCCGCGGCGACCTCATCGTAGCGCGCTAATCCAGCGAAAACTGAAAGCCCGGCGGCGTCAGCGGAAGTCCAGGTGTAAGGTCGTTGTTCGTCGTTCAGCAGATCCCATACCGCGGCTGAGTCGGCATTCCAGGTTCCGTTTTTCTGCGCATACGAATGATAGAGCTCGTACAGCCAACAATTATCCCGATCCAACACCAGGACATGGCGGTCGCCATTGCCGGGATGAGGGTAGCCTTCAATCGGCGCATTGTGCGGAATGGGCATGGGCCCGGGATCACTCTCACTACCGTACGCGGTGAAATGGATTTTCACGAATGGCGAGCCGCTTACGACGTCATACGGGATGCCAATGGTAGAGCCCTGATACAAACCCGCTCCGAAGTCGGGATGCAAAGGAGTGTTTGCTCCGATGAAGTTGATGATGGCGTCTGAATTGGGATCGACTGAGGCGTTGGAAACATCCTGATTCCATGCATTGTCCGACGGGAAAGGAATGAAACCGTTCAGACTTGCGCCTCGGCCCAAACTCATACCGCTGCAGGAGTTTTGCGCAGACAGATGACTACATAGCAACACGATGGTAAAGCCAACGAGTAAAAGAATACGTCGCACGAAGACACCTCCCGCGGGACCAGTGGCGACCTTTGGAAGCTACCACAAACTTTGCAGAAAGCTTAACCCAGTGGTGCATAGGTTCCAGGGTTGTTGTTTGCGCGGAGGCAGCGCCCGGAGAAAAAGAAAGGCGCGAATCTCTTCGCGCCAATTTTATTGAGTTGGATATCTCGACTACTACTGTTGCGCCTTCAAAGTCTGACGGTCTGCATTCGGCCCTTGCGTGGTCGGAATGACAGTCAATGGCGCTTGCAGAGTAAAGGTCAACACCGTCTCGGAGGGTAATTTGATTTGCTGGCTATGGCTGATGCCCTGAGCGCCGGCTCCCAGGCCGCCGCCGGCAACCGCTCCAATAGCGGCACCTTTACCGCCGCCCGCGAGCGCGCCGATTATGGCTCCGATGCCCGCCCCGCCGCCGACTTTCTCAGCCGTGTTTTTACCGCGCGAGCTTCCCTGCTTCTTGTACTGATC
>DASYOD010000177.1:0-12523 GCA_036008085.1 Terriglobales bacterium | reverse complement strand
TCTGCCATGTTGGTCAGGATAGCCTGACGAAGTTCACTCTCATCAAGGCGGATGCCCAACTCGGCCAGGTAGATTGGAAAGGCCTCGACATGGTGATAGTAATCGCGAGCGTATGCCTGTAAATCCTCGCGGGTGAGCTCGCCCGCACTCCATGCCTGATAAAAAGGATGGCAAAGCAGGTCATACTTCGCGATCCGCGTATCCAACTGCTCGAAGAATTGCTCAGTATTCATGATTGCGCCTCCAGGACTGTCTCGTAACGGACATTCAAATATACGAGTGCGGCTCAAAGCATGCAAACGACCCCAAACTGGGAACTGCCGTGAATGACAATGCAGTTTCGGGTAAGTGAAGAACAATTCCCGGCAGATAATGTAAACGCGGCGTCCACGCCCGTGCCGGGCCAATAGCTGCAGCCCTGATATGTATAAGCGACTTGCGATTGTGATGTTTGCCTGTGGAGCAGTCTCCACGCTCTGCGCAGTCGCAATTGCGCAAACGATCCGCCCCCTGGTATTCCGAATCTCCCCCACCAGCGGGCCGGAAGGTTCCCGGGTTGTCATCACTGGCGAGAATTTAGAAGCGGCAACAGCGGTTGTCTTTGGCGGCAGCAGCTCAACTTTCACCGTTGTTTCTGCCGAAGAGATCGTGGCACTCGTTCCCCATAAAAGTGTCACCTCGACTTTTACCGTGATCACGCCGCGAGGTAGCGCTTCGAGTCCATTCGCTTTCGTGGTCTCGAATGACCCGCGCGTCCCCGACGAAGTCAGCTATAAAGCTGGCTATGTAAACCCGGTCCCACCGCCGCGCGACTTCAAATCCGCATTGCTATGGGGAATCGCCATCGCCGACATCCGCGTTCCGGGCCGCGACACGGCTACAGTAGAAATCGCCTCAACCCAACTCACTTGCCGGGTGAATGGCGAAGATATCGTTCTAAACCAGGACAATGGCGAAATTCGCGGGGGGCTTTACCGCCGCAACCCATGGTTTGGCACGGATGAGCACGAACCGATGCCCGTGACTCACGACGTCATCGGTCATGCGGTCGTGCTCTCGGTCGGCCAGCGTACCGATCGCGTCTGGCACTTCTGGAGCGCGTCGCCTCGGGCCGCGCTGCCATCCGGCAACCTCGAAGGGTGCATCGTGAAAGCCCGGGTCAAAATTTCTCCGGGAGCCCTGCTGCAACTGGGGATGGACTACTGGCGTACCGCAACTATCGCCTACGGCGCGGGCGGAAACAACCACGAAGCGGGAGCCAGCAACTGGTACTTTCCGTCCGATCAATGGCAGGAAGCTCTGTTCACCGATATCGGCGGCCCGCAATTCTAAGCATTAATCATGGGGGACAGCCGGGGGCGGCTGTCCCCGCGTGGGCATGGTCCTGTGCCCAGGCATTTCATTGCTAGAATAGAGACTACGACGATGCAATTCACCGAACAGTTCGACGTAGTCGTGGTCGGCGCCGGGCACGCTGGATGCGAAGCCGCCATGGCCTCAGCCCGCATGGGTCTCAAGACTGCGCTGTTTACGCTGAACGCCGACTTGATTGCGCAGATGTCGTGCAATCCCGCTATCGGTGGAATCGCCAAAGGACATCTGGTTCGCGAAGTCGACGCCCTCGGCGGTATCATGGGCGAAATTACGGATGCAGTCGGCATTCAGTTCCGCCTGCTGAATACTTCGCGCGGACCGGCCGTCTGGTCTCCACGCGCCCAGTGCGACAAGCAAGCATACCGCCTGAAGATGCGGGAGGTGCTCGAGTCTCAGCCAAATCTGAAAATCAAGCAAGCAGAAGTTGCAGAGTTGATTATCGAGAGCTGTCAGCCGTCAGCTATCGGCTATCAGCCGCAAACCCGTCATCCCGAGCGGAGTGAGGCGAAGCCGAACGCAGTCGAGGGACCTTGTGTTTCGGCCGACGACCAACGACCAACGACCAACGACCGCATCTGCCGCGGTATCCGCCTGCGCGACGGCCGCACCGTGGGCGCGACAGCCATCATCATTACCACCGGCACTTTTCTCAACGGCCTTATTCACTGCGGAGAACAGCAATATCCAGCGGGGCGTTCGGGAGAGCCTGCGGCAGCTTTGCTTGGTGAATCGCTGAAGCAGCTTGGATTGCGTGGCTGCCGCCTGAAAACTGGCACGCCTCCGCGCCTCGACGGCCGCACCATTGACTGGTCGCGATTCGAACTTCAGCCCGGCGACGCAGATCCCACCCCGTTCAGTTTCCGTACCAAGCGAGTCGCCCACCACGATTCGCAAGTTCCGTGCTACATCGCCTGGACGACGGCGGAGACCCAACGCATCATTCGCGAGAATGTTCATCGATCGCCGATGTATAGCGGCCAGATTCAATCCATCGGCCCGCGATATTGTCCGTCGATTGAGGACAAGATCGTAAAGTTCCCGGACAAGACCACGCATCAACTTTTTCTTGAGCCGGAAGGTTTGAACACGCACGAAATTTACGTGAATGGTATGAGCACTTCGCTGCCGGTCGAGGTGCAGTTGGCGATACTCAAATCCATCCCCGGCCTCGAGACCGCGGAGATGCTGCGCCCCGGCTACGCCATTGAGTACGATTCGATTGATCCCACCGAACTTGAGCGCACGCTTGAAACGAAAAAGATCGCCGGCCTGTTTCTCGCCGGCCAGATCAACGGAACCAGCGGATACGAGGAAGCCGCTTGCCAGGGCTTGATGGCGGGAATCAACGCCGCACTGAAGGCAAAGAATGAAGCGTCGCTGATTCTTGATCGCACCGAAGCGTACACCGCGATCCTCATCGACGACCTGATCTCCAAAGGTACCAACGAACCCTACCGGATGTTCACTTCGCGCGCTGAATTTCGCTTGCATCTGCGTATCGACAACGCGGACCGACGCTTGACCCCGCACGGCCGCCGCATCGGGTTGATTTCCGATGCAGCTTGGGCGGACTTTCAAGCCAAACAAGATCGCCTGCAAGCAATGAAACAGTTGCTGGAGAAAACCCGTCTGACCGGCGCGATGCTGGAAGAAATCTCCCGCGCGGAGTCGCCTTCAATCTGTCATCCCGAGCGAAGTGAGGCAAAGCCTAACGAAGTCGAGGGACCTGCTGTTTCCGTCGTCCACAGCGCCGACGGCGCGAACGACCAGCCGCCTAAGGCCAAAGACTTGGCCTCCGCCCTCGGCCAGACCTGCGCTCAACTGCTCAAGCGCCCAGAGATCACAATCGAGAATCTAGTTCCCGCCCTGCGAGAATTGGATCCCGGATTTTTTGCACGAGAAGAAATGCCGAGTCAATCCGTGGGCGCTCTGTCTTCCGAAATACGCAACGAACTGAAATCAATCGAGACCGAAATAAAATACGAAGGCTACCTGCAACAGCAGCACCGCGCGATTGAGCGTCTGAAAAAGGCCGAGCAGCGCGCCATCCCCGAGTGGTTCGATTATCACTCGGTAAGCGGCCTTTCTCGCGAAATGCAGGAGACGTTGCTAAAGATAAAGCCGCGCACCCTGGCCCATGCCTCGCGGATTCCAGGTGTCACTCCCGCCGCGGTGTCGCTGGTGCACGTCTACATCGAAATTCAAGCTAAGCGGCGCCAACAAGCCGCCACGCTATGACCGCGCGGGGGCAGTCGTCGGCTGTTCGGTCGTCTCCCTCTGCGACGGCGAATGCGATGCTTTACACCCAAATCGAAAGCCCGCTAGGTCCGCTGCTCTTGGTTGCTGATGACGCCGGCCTGCGGCAAATTCTTTTCGTCAACGGGAGGCACGCGGCACAGCCGGAATCATCGTGGGAAAAAGTCACAGCTCCGTTCACCGAGACTGTTCGCCAATTGCATGCCTATTTCGCAGGCGAACTGGAGAACTTCGATCTGCAACTCGCGCCCGAGGGTACTCCGTTCCAGCTAGAAGTATGGCATCGTCTCTGCGTCATTCCCTACGGCTCGACCGTTTCCTACGGTGAACTCGCCAGCCGAATTGGAAACCCCAAAGCTTGCCGGGCCGTAGGCCTTGCCAATGGCTCAAACCCGATCCCCATCGTAATTCCGTGTCATCGAGTGATCGGTAGCAATGGCAAGCTCACGGGATACGGAGGCGGTCTGCCCATCAAAGAGAAGCTGCTCGCTCTGGAACGACGCCAATTGCGCCTACTCTAACGTGGAGGACGGGCGCCTCGCCCGTCCGCTGGCGAGGACACCCCACCTCCAACCTGTACCTGATAATCACGCTTGAGTTACCATAGAGCACAAGCGTCGCACTCAGCATATCTATGAATAAAATTCACTTTGCTCTTGTGCCGATCATACTGCTGCTCGCGGCCCACGCGTACGCCCAGGATGAAGTCAACCCAGTTCTCAAGCCACCAAAAGGGGCACAGGTTGCCATCGTGGTATTTGAGGACTTGGAATGTCCCGATTGCCGCCGCGCCGCGCCGCTGGTCGAAGAAGCCGCGAAAACTTACAAGATTCCCGTAGTCCGCCACGATTTTCCTTTGCCGTTTCACAAGTGGTCATTCGACGCGGCCGTGATTGCCCGCTATTTCGATACCCATTCGAAACAATTGGGCAATCAGTATCGTGATTACATCTTCGAGCATCAGCCCGAAATCACCGCCGAGAATCTGCGCTCCTATTCAGAAAAATTTGCTGCCGATCATAAGGTGGATCTGCCTTTCGTCGTAGATCCGCAAGGCAAACTCGCAGCCGCGGTGGTCGCCGATCGTGACCTGGGAAAATCGATTCACCTGGAACATACTCCAACCATTTACGTGGTCAGCAACAAGACTCAAGGCAAGCCGTTCGTTGAAGTCGTAGATCGCACCCAGCTTTTTCAGTTGATCGACGCGATGAAAGCCGAGTGAGCGAGGATCCATGGCTCTTAGCTTCGCAAAAGACATTCGCCCCTTGTTCCGCGACAGCCCGGACGTGGATACGATGAAAGATTTCGGCCTTGATCTGTCGTCGTACGACAGTGTTAAGACCCACGCGGAGGAAATTTACGCGCGTGTGCTTGATGGCAGCATGCCCTGCGATGACCCTTGGCCCAAAGAACAAGTAGGTCTGTTCAAACGATGGATGGAAGAAGGAATGGCGCCGTAAAAACGCAACTCTTTCTATCCTCTTTCAAACGCGTGCTTCTTTTCTAATTCTTCCAACGCCGTCCGCATATCAGATTCGAACTTGTCCGCCTGAGCCACCAGAGAGGGATTTGCTACTGCCCTGTCTCCCTCCAGCTTGATTAAATCCTGCGCCGCCATTTTTTTCGCTACATCGAGAAGATGGTCGGAAGTCGCCTCCACATACAACGCTTCTGCAGGGTCGCCGATCCAGGCGCTGCTGCCATCTATCCGCGTCTGCCAATAAACTTTTCGCGACAGCAGTAACTCTATTTCCTGCTCGCTCGCCTTGCCAAACATCCACTTGTTGCGCTTGAAATCGTAATGGCGGCTGGAAAATTGTACTGGCACAAGTTTGCCGGATTTCACAAACTCCAATTGCCTCCTATCGACTTCCTTGCGCAAGGCATTGATCACGGGCGCTTCGATATCTTTCGCCTCGAGCGACGGCACCACTTCGCGCACTGTGGCCGAAAGATTCACCGCGACCGGCGCGTGCAGCCCGGTTGCATTTTCCAACCGGATGTCGCCATGCAGAAAGTAAAAATCCGCACCGGAAGTGGATTTGCGAAAAGGCCACTCTAGATGAAATGACAGCGGCAGCCCGGTCAGAGTCGTGTAGATTTTCTTTGGTCCGCCGCCGTTACCCACGTTCGTGCTCATGGCTGTTCGTCCTCAATTTAGGTTTTCGTCGACAATTTTACCGCGATCACCGCAAAAGGAAGGCTGGAAAGGCGCGAACATCCCACTTATTACTTTCTTGAGTCTTATTCAGAGGGGTTCGTGTGGAAAGAAAAAGGCGGCCTTGAGAGGCCGCCCCACAACGGAGAAATAATTTAAAACGAAGACCAGTTACTTACCCGCGGCCGCACCTTTCGCCAATCCGTGGGAAGGGATTTCACCGCTCGTCATCATGGCGGCGATTTTAGCTACGAGATCGGCAATGCTCCTGCCGGTATCGAGGTTCGCGTCCACTGCGGGATGGCGTTCGCCATCGGTGTGCATGACCAGCACGCGCGTAGCGGCCTGCGCCTTCTTAATCACATAGGGCAAATGATGCCGGTCGTTTCTGGTCAAGGTAGGACCAAGAATTACCAGATCGAATCCGCCTTGATTCACCGCCTCAACGATAGCCTTGCGGCCTACCGCCATTTCTACCTGGTGGCCTGCCTTCTGAACCGCCGCGGCTTGCGAAACCAGCACGTCCGAGTCTCCCTCGCCGTAGAGAATCTTGAGCTGAAATGACGATTTCTGACTGTTTGCCATGAGGTGATAAGCGCAGCCTTTCTTCTTTCTGGCTTCACGGTAGCAACGCCCGGCGGATAAGAGAACGTCACCGAAGACCACGTCCGAATAGGACCTGTCACTGTTCGGGGGTACTACATCGTGGTATGAGAAATACAGCGTGCGCGTCGATTCCACCTGCATTTGTGGCTTCATCGACGTACAATGAGGCGGGCATGGCTGCCTGAACGTTTAAAGTCTAGTCCGCGGAGGACTACTTCATGCGTGTGCTAGCCGTCTTTTTAGTCCTGATGTCTCAGACGTTTTTGGGCGCAACCGCGTTCGCCGAGGACGCAACCGATCAGACCGCAACCATTACCTGTGATTTCACCGACGGCAACGAAATCACGGTCCAATACAACAACTCAGCCATGAGCGAGAAAGACCAGCCTCGCAACGGTAGAGTTTGGCTGCCCGGCGGTTCTCCGATGACTCTGTTCACCCAAGTCCCACTGATTCTGAATCACGTCGAGCTGGCAGTAGGCGCCTATAGCATGTACGTGATCCCCAACAAGAAAGATTGGACTCTCATAGTGAGCAAGAACGTAACCAACCCTAAAACCTACGACGAGAAACAGGACTTGGTGCGCGCTCCCATGGAAATGGGCGGCGTAAACTCGCCTCCCAAGCGGCTGCAGGCTTCGTTTGCTCACGTCGCTCCCAGGCAGTGCAGCATCCGGCTTTACTACGAAAGTAACGGAGCGTTCGTCGAATTCAGCGAGAAGTAGCTTGCGGAATGCGTTTTCTCCGATCTGATCCATGCATTTTCTCCTTCGCGCAATCCATCTTCGCTGCTTTCTTTTCAGCCTATTCGTCGCCGGCTCTCTCTTTGCCCAGAATCCCAACGTTCAACAGTCAAACACCACGGAAAATCTTCGCGGCATCAGCATGGTCGACGGTCAAATTGCTTGGGCGAGCGGCACTCACGGAACCTATCTCCGCACGACTGATGGTGGAAAGTCGTGGCGAGCTGCTCAGCTTCCCGGTGCAGAGCCGCTTGACTTCCGCGACGTCGAAGCCTTCGGCGCCAATGTCGCCTACCTGCTGAGCGCTGGTCCGGGAGACCAGTCGCGGATATACAAGACCATTGACGCCGGAAAGAACTGGGCGCTGCAATTTACCAACAAAAATCCGAAAGGCTTTTTTGATTGCATGGCTTTCTGGAATCGCGATCACGGCATCGTAGTTGGTGATCCCGTACCGGACAACTCGGGCAGGCTGAGATTCGAACTGATCGCAACCGAAGATGGCGGCGAAAACTGGAAAGCGATTTCAGCCGATCACCTTCCGCCGGCCGTCGAAGGCGAAGGCGCGTTTGCTGCCAGTGGAACCTGCATCGCGGTTCATGGCAACTCCACCGTCTGGTTTGCAACCGGAGGAAAAGTCGCACGTGTTTTTCACTCCGCCGACGCCGGCAAAACCTGGAACGTCGCTGACACGCCGATCGTTCACGGCCCAGAATCCGCGGGCATTTTTTCCATCGCGTTTCGCGACGCTATCCATGGAGTGATCGCCGGAGGGGACTACAAACATCCTGAGCAGGACGGTCCTCATCTCGCCGTCACGGAAGACGGCGGAGTAACTTGGAAACTTTCCCCAATCTCGCCACAAGCCTACTTTTCAGCGATCGCATTTACCCAACTTCCTGCTGGAGACAAAGCCCTGCTGGTTGTAGGATCGGCTCGGTCCGCTTACGCGGAAAACCTCACGAAAAAATCGTGGCAGAAAACCTGGGATTTGAATCTGAACGCACTCAGCATAAGCCAATCCGGAAAAGCCATGGCTGTGGGACCTAAAGGCCTGATCGTCAGCCTTTCGGTTAAGTAAGTTGAATCAATCTTGCCAGCGTGCACGTGAGTTGTAGAATCACCCTATGGCGTCTGCGCCACTTAGCGCCTTCATCGTTACCCTGCCTAAAGCCGAGCTGCATCTTCATCTCGAAGGTTCGATCGATCCTCCTACTGTGCTTGACTTGAAGAAGCGTCATGGAAAAACAGGCACGGTCGCCGAAGTAGAAGCGCTTTACCGGTACAAGGATTTCAGCGGGTTTCTCCTCGCTTTCAAGACGGTGACCGAGGAATTGCAGACGGCCGAAGATTATGAGCTCATCACCTACCGGTTGATGCAAAAGCTTAAAACGGAAAACGTGCTGCACGCCGAAGTGTACGTTTCCGTGGGCGTTTGCCTGTGGCGTAAACAGGACTTCGATTCGATTTTCAAAGGAATGGAGCGTGGACGGGAACGCGGTGAACGCGACTTCGGAATCTCACTGCTCTGGATATTCGACGCCGTGCGCCAGTTCGGTGCGGATAAAGCTCAGCTGGTGGCTGAACTGGCCGCACGCTATAAAGGTCAAAGCGTAGTCGGGTTCGGCATCGGTGGAGACGAGCGCCAGGCCGCGCCCGAATTGTTTCGTGATGTGTACGCCTATGCTGCGAAGAACGGCCTTCGGCTGACGGCGCATGCCGGCGAAACTGCCGGCCCCGGCTCCATATGGGGAGCGATCAATCTGCCAGCCGAACGAATCGGTCACGGGTTCACTGCCTCTCAGGATTCCGAACTCGTGGAAGCCCTGTCCAAGCGGCAGATTCCGGTGGAAATTTGTATTTCCAGCAACCTGCGCACTGGAATTTCTCCAACCATCGCCGAACACCCAGTGCGCAATTATTTTGACCAAGGCGTAATGGTCACGCTCAACACGGATGATCCTGCGATGTTTGCAACTTCGCTCAGCCGGGAATATCAGTTGGCCCAGGAGGCGTTCGGTTTTACCGATGAGCACTTGCGCGAGTTGGCACGCAATTCCTTCGAAGCTTCTTTCCTGCCTGCGGAAAAGAAGCTGGGATTCCTGAACTTGTTCGACGCCGCCGCGGCCAGATCGTAAGCACGTTTAGCATCCTAGCCTTTAGCCCGGTACAATATTTCTATGACTGACGATCTGCTGCGTTACCGCTCCGAGTTCCCCATTCTTGAGCGCACCACCTACCTGATCAGCAATTCCCTGGGCGCCATGCCGCGCGGAGTTTACGACGCCATGCGCGGCTATGCCGAAACTTGGGCCACGCGCGGCGTTCGTGCTTGGGAAGAGCGATGGTGGATGCTGGCCGCGGAAGTGGGCGACGAGATCGGCGCCCTGATGAATGCACCGAAGGGCTCTGTTTCGACGCATCAGAATGTGACTACCTGCCAGGCGGTTGTGGCGTCGTGTTTCGATTTCTCTGGCAAGCGCAACAAAGTGGTTTATAGCGACCTGAATTTTCCCTCGGTAATGTATTTCTGGGAGGCGCAACGGCCGCTCGGCGCTCGCGTTCACATGGTCAAAACTGACGACGGAATCACCGTCCCTACCGAGCGTCTGCTGGATGCCATCGACGAACAGACTTTGCTGGTTCCGGTTTCGCACGTAATTTTCCGCAGCGCATATATCAACGATGCCAAGGCGATCATCGAAAAAGCCCATAAAGTCGGCGCGTACGTTGTGCTCGATACTTTTCAATCGCTCGGTACCGTGCCGGTAGACGTGCAAGCCCTCGACACCGACTTTGCCTGCGGAGGCGTTTTGAAATGGCTGTGCGGGGGCCCGGGCGTCGGTTACTTATACGTGCGGCCCGATCTCGGCAAGAAGCTGGAACCAAAGTTTACCGGATGGTTTGCGCATCGGGACTCAATGGCTTTCGAAACCGGACCGATCCGCTACACCGATCCGCCGTTCCGCTTCATGAACGGTACCTCGCACGTTCCATCGCTCGAAGCCGCCCGTCCCGGATTGAAGATCATCACCGAAGTAGGCGTGCCGCGAATCCGCGAAAAATCAAAGCGGCAAACCGCGCGCCTGATCGAACTGGTCGACAAACAAGGCTGGCGGGTGAACTCGCCTCGCGACGCTGAAAGACGCGGTGGAACCATATCCATCGATATGCCCGACTCGCAGGAAGTCTGCCGCGAACTTCTGAAGCGCGAAATCATGGTAGACTGGCGCCCCAAAGCCGGCGTCCGCATGTCCCCGCATTTCTACAACAGCGATCAGGAACTGGAAACCGCCATCGCCGCAGTTGAAGAAATCCTGAAAGACCGCGCAGTAGCAGCCCGCTAAAAGCTCGTGTGGGGACGGGCGCCTCGCCCGTCCACGCGGAACAAAGCTCCGCACGCTTTTGGTGGAGAATCCATAAGAAAAACTCCCCCAAGCTTCCACCGGTATTACCAACGTAAGCCCATCCACGGTTTATTGGCTGCGAATCGACTTTTGCCCCCGCTATCCTCGGAGCGGAGCTATCTGCATTTCAAGACATCGGACCGGCAAATTGACCTCACTCCTGGCCCTATTCCGCTACTCAAGAAATGACGGCACAGCCCTGGCATTCGTCGGCGCATTCGCGGGTGTGTACTTCTTTTATCGCGGCTTTCGTTTGCTGCAGCGCAAACGCCTGATCCTCAATACGCCAGCTTCGAAAATCCGCAGCGCCTCTATGGGACTTGTCGAAATCAACGGTCTCGCAACCGGCCCGTACACCATGCCGAGTCCAATCACGGGCATCTCTTGTTATTACTTTCACACGATCGCCTGGCAATGGCAGCAGCGCGGCCGGAGCAGCGAGTGGGTTAAAGTCGCCGACGAGAGCCTTCATCTTCCCTTTTTTCTCGACGACAACACCGGACGCGTGCTGGTCGACCCGCAAGGCGCCGAGATGGATATCCACCGCGACTTCCACGACGAATTCAGCACATCGCTGTTCTCGAGCGGCCTCGATATTCCTTCGAACATCGCCACGTTTCTGGCGCGCTACAGCGTCTCAACCGACAAGAAAATCAAAATCGACGAATACTGCATCAAGCCCAAGAATGCGCTTTTCGTACTGGGAACATTGGCACAGAACCCTGGCCTGACGGTGAGTGCCATCCCCGTACGCAGCTTAACCGTCGAGCAGAATGCTCTTTCGGTTCACCTGCCCAATATCTCCGGTCTGTCTGGTGATACGGACGTCACCACCGCCGGACGATCGTTACTGTCCGCTTTCAAGAACGAATCCGCACCGCCAACCTACTCGCAGCAAACCAGCCCGGCCGCGCAGATTACAGACCCGGCCCAGCAACAGAAAATCACCGCCGCATTGATGAAGGCTGGCATAACCAGTCCAGTTGCCTGGGCGGCGGCCGGATTGAACCCTTCGGTTGCGGCTACATCAGTGTCCACCTCAACCGGGGCTGCGGCGGCGATGGCTCCGGAACAGTTCGACCTGCATCCCCCGACCGTACTGATGAAAGGCACGCACGACTCGACATTCCTGATTTCCTGGCACAGTCAGCGCGACGTCGTCAGTTCGCTCAGTTGGAAATCTACATTGATGATCTGGGGAGGACCAGCGCTCACGCTGTTGTGCGCCTACATTGTGGCCGCGCACTTCGACTGGCTATAAAACGGAGAAACATATGAACACTATTATCTCGCTTGCATTCTTGTTCGCAATCCTGGGCGTGATCATTTATGTGGTAATGATTTTCAACGGCCTGATCGCCCTCAAGAACGACATCGCTAAAGCATGGGCGAACATCGACATCCTGCTCAAGCAGCGCCACGACGAACTATCCAAACTGCTTGATGTCTGCAAGGGCTACATGGATTTCGAACGCGACACCCTGCAAAAAATCACTCAGGCCCGCAGTATGTATCAGCAAGCTGTGAGCGTCGACCAGAAGGCTCAAGCCGACCACAGTATGACCTCAGCTCTGCGCGGCCTCTTTGCCGTGGCCGAGAATTATCCGCAACTGAAGGCCAACGACAATTTCATCCGCCTGCAAAGCCGAATTACGGATCTGGAAAATCAGATCGCCGACCGCCGCGAGTTCTACAACGACTCCGTGAATACCTTCAACATCCGCATTCAGCAGATGCCGGACACGTTGATCGCCAGCTTCATGAACGTGACCCCGCAAGCAATGTTCAAAGTGGAAGCATTCGAAAAAGCGGACGTACCGATGGCCTTCGGCGCAGCGAATTAGAGAGCCTGCCCGGTCACCAACCTTCGCACCATGGTAACCGTCACAAGCCGGGCGAACTCAATTAGAATTACCCGGTGAGCGACGATGTTCGCATCGGAATTCTGGGCGACCTCGAGCCCGGATCGCGTGGTT
>DASYOD010000176.1:0-23286 GCA_036008085.1 Terriglobales bacterium | reverse complement strand
AGAAGCCCGATATTGCCTCCGTTGCTGTGAGCGGCGATTTGCGCTCTTCTTGGAACTGCCCCACTCAAGGTAAAGGACAGCTTGATTGGACCACCCGGCTCTCATGCCGCTAGGGACGATGGGCTCTATTGACAGAGGTTTGGATTGAAATATATTTTCGTACCCGGAAATCGCATGATCTCCGGGAGTTCATGCGAGATCATGCGCGTCGGGCGGGAAACAATTTTCTCTTCTAAGGAGCAGCAATGAAAAACTTCGGAAAGTTCTTATTCGTCGCAACGCTGATTCTAACCTCTGTTTACGTCGCGACTGCGGATGCGCCGACACTCACATTCAAGTTCACGACCATCGAAGTCAAGGGGGCGCAAGACACGCGCGTCTTCGGGGTAAACAATGCTGGCGTCATGGTGGGGGCATACATCGATAGCAGCGGCATCAGCCACGGTTTCATGCTCAAGAGTGGAAAAGTGACGACGCTCGACAATTCCAAGGGTTCGAACACCAACTGCGCCGGCGTCAACAAAGCGAACGAGATTGCAGGGTATTACGTGAATTCGAGTGGGGCCGAACAGGCATTTTTGTATCACGCTGGGAAGTTCTCGGACATCGGGCCGGCCGGAGCGACGAGTTCGGAAGCCTTCGGGATTAATGATCACGGGAATATCGCCGGCTATTTCGTTGATTCGAGCGGCTTCCAGCATGGATTCGTTTGGAATGGCAAGAAGTACAAACAACTGGACGCGCCCGGAGCATCGTCAACCCTGGCTTGGGGAATTAACAACACCGGTCTCGTGTCCGTGCAATGGATTAATTCCAGTGGCAACACCCAAGGCGCGATTTACAACGGCAAGAAGTACAGCGCGATCAATGTGCCGGGTGCGGTGAGCAGCTATCCGCACAGCATCGATTCGGCGGGCGATGTGGTTTATTCCTGGACTGATTCCACCGGTCTTTTTCATGGGGCGCTGCGCACTGGCGGAAAGGTTTACAAATTCGATGACCCCAAGGGAACGGACGGCACTTATGGGGATGGCATTAATGATCACAAGCTTGTCGTGGGCGTGTATCACACCAACGGCGGCGCAACAGCTGAGGGCTTCAAAGCGACTTACTAATGCGGGGATTCTGTGTGTCGGGAGGCGGCTTTAGCTTTTCCGCAACTGCTCACACGCTACGCCCGGCTTGCCTCTGCAGCTCGGCCTACCACAACCATCGAAGTCGTGTGATTCGTGCGCCCAGGAAAGTCTGATTAGGTCCGTTCCGGCTCGGCCGGGTAGCGGCACGGCTTCAGCCGTGCCGCTCGTACTCACTTAATACGCGGCTTTCAGCCGCTGCGGTTCGCTCCTGCTCCGCTCAGTCGTACTTCTCGTACAGGATCGACTTCCGGTCCCAGCCCAGTGACTTCAGAAGATCGCGATTGGCTTTGACCATTTTGTCCAGGCCGCAGATGTAGGCGTGCATGTCGGTGCGGCTTGCGACAATCCCCCCGACGTGCTCTTGCACGTATCCGCGAATGCCTCTCCACGCCGGGCCGCCGCGGCTGAGTGTCGGCAGGTAATGGAAGTTTGGGTGCGCCTCGGCCAAGCGCTGGAATTCGTCGTGATAATAAATATCCTTTTCCGTCCGATTGCCGAAGAGTAGGTAAAGCTGTTTGCCTTGGTGACGCGCGTGAGTCTCAACGGGGGACGGGCGTCCTCGCCTGTCTTGCTCCGATTCAGGAATCGGAGCGAGCAACCAATGCAGCATAGAACGAAAGGGCGCGATCCCTGTGCCAGTCGCGATGAAAATCGTATCGCGCATGGGCGGGCGCAGAATGAAATCGCCAAACGGTCCCTGGCAGCTGATCTCGTCACCTTTCTTCATGTCGCAGAGAAAGTTGGACATGAAGCCGTCCTGCACGCGGTTCAAACATAAAGCAAACTTGTTGCTGTCGTCTGGCGGGGAAGCGATGGAGTAAGCGCGGATGATCTCTTCACCATCGACCTTGTTAGTTTTGAACGAGAGCCATTGCCCGGCAACAAAGCCAAAGCGTGGCATGCCGATCATTGCAAATTCAAGATGTTTGGTTAGTTCGGAAAGGGGGACCGAGCGGGTAAGTCTCGCGGTGAAGGTTTGGAACGGCATTGTTTCTTTAGATGAAATGATTGACGCCGTCGACGCGAGGGCTCGGGAGAATTCCCTGAAACCTCATTGGTGCTGCCAGCCGAAGGAGGTCCTTCGACTCCGTGAGATCATTCGCTTTGCGAATGAATCCACTGCACTCAGGATGACACTGTGTTGGTGCAGGAAGACAACAGCTAGAAGCCAGAAGCTTTCTATTCCACCGTCACTGATTTCGCCAGATTTCTCGGTTGATCGACATCGCAACCACGGCGCACTGCGATGTGATAGGCGAGCAGCTGCAGCGGAACAATTTCAAGAATCGGAGACAGTTCTTCCGGCGCTGGCGGGATGTAAAGCACGTGGTCGGCGGCTTCTTTAATCTCTTCATCTCCCTCGGTGGCCAGCGCGATGACGATGCCGGAACGGGCTTTCACCTCTTTCAAATTCGAAATCGTCTTCTCGTATCGCACCATCGACAGCTCATTGTTGGGGTCGCGGGCAGCAATAATTACTACTGGAAGGTTCTCGTCGATCAGGGCATTGGGGCCGTGCTTCATTTCGCCTGCGGGATAACCTTCTGCATGGATGTAAGAGATTTCCTTCAGCTTCAACGCGCCCTCGAGGGCAATCGGATAATGAATCCCGCGGCCCAGGAAGAGAAAATCCTGCGCGCGGACGTACTGTTTCGCCAATTGCTCACAGGCTTCATCGTGCGTTAGAAGATGCTCAAGCTTGCCGGGAAGCAGAGTTAGTTCATGAACAGCCTTCGCCGCTTGCTCCTTATTCATGATTCCGCGCACCTGTGCCAGGTAAAGCGCAAACAAATAAAGTGCAGTGAGTTGAGCCGTGAACGCCTTGGTCGAGGCCACTCCAATCTCTGGACCAGCATGCGTGTAAATGGTTCCCGCAGCTTCGCGCGTGATCATTGAACCGACAACGTTGCAGATGGCCAGAGTCTTCGATCCCCGCGCCTTAGCTTCGCGCTGGGCTGCGATGGTGTCGGCGGTTTCTCCAGATTGAGAAATGACCAGCGTGATAGTATCGGGCGCGACGATAGGATTGCGGTAACGCCACTCGCTCGCATAATCGACTTCGACCGGGATGCGCGCCAGGCTCTCGATCATGAACTTGCCTGCCTGCCCCGCATGCCAACTAGTGCCGCAAGCCTCAATATTAATTTTCTTGGCGGCTTTGAATTCAGCCTCAGAGATTTCCATTTCATCAAGAAAGATGTGACCGGTCTCCTGCGAAATGCGCCCCAGGGTAGTGTCGCGCACGGCCCGAGGCTGCTCGTAAATCTCCTTGAGCATGAAATGCTTAAACCCGCCCTTCTCTGCTTGAATCGGATCCCATGTGACGTGCTGGACTTTGCGTTCGAGGAGTTTACCGTCGAAGTCTGTGATCTTTACGCCTTCGGGGGTGATCACTGCGAGGTCGCCGTCGGCGAGAAAAAATAAGTCGCGCGTGTGATACAGAATGGCCGGCACGTCAGAGGCTACAAAAAATTCATCTTTGCCCAAACCGATGACAGCGGGTGGGCCGTTGCGAGCAGCGACGATTGTGTTCGGGGAATCAACTGCAATCACTCCCAGCGCGAACACTCCGGTCAGTTCTTTTACAGTTTTGCGTACCGCTTCTTCGAGCGAGGGACGATTTCCATTACCCGTCTTCAGGTAATACTTTTCCACAAGGTGGGCGATGACTTCGGTATCAGTTTCGGTGGTGAACTTGTGGCCTTCTTCGATAAGCTTCCGCTTCAGCGAAACGTAATTTTCGATGATTCCATTGTGTACTACGACGATGGTTCCGGTGCAGTCACGATGCGGATGAGCATTTTCTTCAGTGGGGCGGCCGTGCGTCGCCCAACGGGTATGGCCAATCCCGTAGGTTCCATCGAGTGGCTTGAGACGGATGACCTCTTCCAGGTTGCGCAGCTTCCCCTCGGCGCGGCGGATTTGCAGACCTTCTCCATTGCCGCACACTGCGATTCCAGCGGAGTCGTATCCGCGATATTCCAGACGACGTAACCCATCAATAATGACGGGGACGACACTCTTCTTACCCACATATCCCACAATGCCGCACATATTCAACTCCTATGACTGTTTGTTCTTGTTCGGGGGATGAAACTTATCAGCCGAAGCTCGTTGCGGATCTGACGCCTCATCAGGAGCCCGGAACGCAGAGTCCTCCGACTCCGCTCAGGCCGACAGATCATCATCGCGAATGACAGTTATCCGCTTAAGTTACTCTTCGAGGGAGAAACGGAATTCTTCGATGACCGGATTGGTTAAGACGTCTCGCGCCATGCGTTCGACTTCCACCTCCGCCTCGACGCGAGTCAGACCGCCGTCCAGTATCAATTCGAAATACTTTCCCTGGCGCACATCCTCCAAGCCTTTATAGCCCATTTTCTTAAGAGCACCCTGGATGGTCTTTCCCTGAGGATCCAAAACGCTCTTCTTCAGCGAAACGAACACGTAAGCTTTCATGGGGGATTCCTTATTATACGTCAGTCAACTGGCGTAAGCTGCACGACAGCCTTAGACGGTCGTGGGCTAGTTTGAAAATCCACATGTTTATTTTAGTTTCGATCCAAGCCGCCAAAGCACACGGAACACGAGAAACACACCAACGAGTACAACCACGAAGCAAATTAGGATGATAATCAGGTGCATAGGCTGAAACAGTCCAAACATAAATCCTCCCTTACCTACGCCACTCTTTCCGCCCTCCGCTGTTCAGAGGCTTCCCAACGGATACAGAATCCTCCACGCTCCATAGCGATCGGTTGCGCCAGCGGCCATCGCTGGACTCATGCGCAGTGTACGATGAATCTTGATGAAGTTGTAGGCGAATAGTTCAAGGCTACGGCAGCGGCACAGTCTCAAAAATGAAGGTGGCCCACTACCGCCTTACACCAGTTGCGCAAGTTGGCGATCAAGTTCCGACAGGGCATTCTGCAGGATTTCCCGGTGACGTGGACTTTTAGCAGCCTCAAGTTGCTGCAACACATGCTGGCGGGATAATGTTAGACCCTGCTTGCGGCGCGCATTGGCGATTTCGGTGGGCGTCAGCGGGGGCCTCGTCGGGTCTACCGCGGAAATCGCCTGTGCTTGTTGCTCTTCGACCGATTTGCTTTCCCATCCCCGGGCCACAATAAAATTATACTTGCGTGGGTTGGGGGTGAGAACGGCGTTTTGTCTAGCGCCTGGACCGAGGTGTTTCCGCACCGAAAGAGTAAATCGTCGCAAGTGGGCACAAATGGCATGAATAGTGCCAAGCTGGCACAAAACGTGTCACGATGCGAATAAACTTGTGGCGAGACTAATAAATCGGGTTTATTATTCTTATAAGCTGGTTTAATGGTTCGATAAGGTTTGCTTCGAGGGGGGCTTCCTTTATGCGTGCTAACGCTAATGGACCCTGATCGCCACTTCGATGGAGAGGATGTAGGTCGTTACGAGGCGCTGCTGCAGATGGCAGACCTCGTAGTACATCATCGTGCGGTGCCCGAGATGTTGCCGGAGTTGGCGCAGCGCCTGCGCAAAGTAGCTTCTTTTGAAGTTGCGAGTTTTGCTCTCTACGACCCCGAAAAAAAAGTAATGCGAATGCACTTCTGGGAAGGAAAGGAACAGCTTTCCGACCTTACTGAACTGCCGGTGGCAGAATCGGCTTGCGGGTTCGTCTGGGAAAAACAGCGGCCAATGGTCCTGCCAGACCTGCGACAGGAAACCCGGTTCCAGCCTGCCGTCAGTCTTCTCATAGAAAAGGGAGTGAGGTCGTATTGCGGACTTCCCTTGACCAGCGGGCAGAAAAAGTTTGGTGCATTGGGATTGGGAAGCCATCGGCCCAACGCTTATGGTGAAGCGGATGTACAGCTTCTTCGGCAAATTGCGGAGCTGGTCGCGCTGGGTTTCGAGAATGCAAATACCAGGACCGCTTTCCGCGAGGAGAAGGAACGGCTGGAAGTTCTGCTCGAGGTTGGTACGACCTTGATGTCGAACCTCGATGTGCAGCAGCTATTTCCGAATATCTCAACGCTCATTCGAAGAGTTGTCCGTCAGGACTTTGCCAGCGTGACGCTTTATGAGGAAGCTCATGAAAACCTGCGCGTATATGCCATGGATTCCGCATTACAGGACGAGCGTATTACTCCGGACTCCGTATTGCCCATAGTAGACTCGGTGGCCGGATCGGCGTTTCTGAAAGGGGAAGCGGCGGTCTGCCAAGCTGAGGAGTTGCGCGCAGATGGTTCTCCGGTAATCAGGAGCATGGTAGAGGTGGGGATACAATCATTCTGCTCTATTCCACTGATAACGCGAAAAGGCAAGCTGGGTACGCTGAACCTGGGCAGCGTGACTGACCGTGCATTCGCGTCGCGGGATCTAAGCTTTTTGAAACAGGTGGCGGCCCAAGTCGCTACCGCTTTGGATAATGCGCGAGCCTATCGCGAAATTGCGGAGCTCACCGATAAGCTTAAAAAGGAAAAGCTGTACCTGCAGGATGAAATCCGGTCGGTGCTCAACTTCGAAGAGATCGTGGGTGAAAGCCCGTCTCTGAAGCACGTCCTCACGCAAGTTAATACCGTGGCACCGCTGGACGCGACAGTGCTCATTCTGGGCGAGACGGGAACCGGCAAAGAACTGATTGCCCGCGCTATTCATCGCATGAGCTCGCGCAAAGACGCCAGTTTCATCAAACTGAATTGCGCGGCGATTCCCACCGGGTTGCTGGAGAGCGAACTTTTCGGCCACGAGAAAGGCGCCTTTACCGGCGCCATCAGCGCCAAAATCGGCCGCCTCGAACTGGCTGACAAAGGCACGTTGTTTCTCGATGAAGTAGGGGACATACCGCTGGAGCTGCAGCCTAAGCTGCTGCGAGTGTTGCAGGACCAGGAATTTGAAAGGCTGGGCGGAGTTCGGACCATCCGGGTGAATATACGGCTGATTGCAGCCACCAATCGCGATCTAGGGAAGAGCGTGGCAGCGCGGGAGTTCCGCAGCGATCTTTATTATCGGCTACATGTTTTTCCCGTCCACATGCCTCCTCTACGAGAACGAGGGAAAGACATTGAGCTGCTGGTGCGTTATTTTGTTCAAAAATTCTCCCGCCGCATGAATAAACAGATTGAGACCATTCCCACCGAAACCATGAATGCGTTAACCCACTGGGAGTGGCCGGGGAATGTTAGGGAGCTGGAAAACTTTATCGAGCGATCGGTGATTCTCTCCGAAAACACAATTCTGAATGTTCCCTTATCAGAGTTGAGGCCCCGGTTGCAGGATCGGCAAGATGGCACATTAGAGAGTCTGGAACGCGAACACATTCTTCGCGTTTTACGGGAAACCGGCGGCGTGATTTCGGGTCTGCATGGTGCTGCTGCGCGATTGGGTATGAAGCGGACCACGCTGCAGTCCAGAATGCAGAAAATGGGGATTACCCGCTCCGACTACGAAAACTAAGGTGATTCCAACAGCCGCGAGTGTCCTTGAATATTGATCAGCCGATATGTCGGCAATGTGCCGCAACTTCGGCAACTCTGCTCTAAGAAATGTGCACTCCGCAGATAAACCTCTCCATCGTTTCTTAACCTTGCGGTTACCGGCTCTCGTGTCGGGTTTGGCATGCGGCCTGCGAAGAGACCAGCGAGCAGACACTTATAAACCCGCGATTAGGCGAGCCGCTCAATTTCACGTCAATGAAAAATGTGTCGAGAAGGTTCTAGATTGCACGGCCGTGTAGCGCCGGTCCCCTGAAGACGCTTACGGGAAGCTCTAAGGACGAGAGGAGAATTTTCTTGCTCATCCAATTAGGCACTCCCATTCAAGGTGGCACCGTCGAACCAACGATAACGCAAAGAGACGGACCCGACGAACGGGTTCGCAAATTGTCGCTTCCGATACTGGTTCAAGCCGATTCAGTAAAGGCGTCGGTTTTGGCGGCAATGAGAAGGATCCAGCCGCAATCTGGGCTGTCAGTTGATTCTTTATATGTGTTCTCTCGTGGAGTGTTATGGCATAGGGAGCGGGATGCGAGCGCAGGGTGGGATCTGATCCGATTTTTGCAATCGCCAGATCGAGACATACGGGCCACGGCAGCTGCTTTGCTTTCCAAAACTGAGCATGGGCGCCTTTTGGTTCGCGACATGCGACGAGCGCGGACCCGAGTCACTAAGTCCGCGGCGCGAGATGTAGCAACACCAATCCGACAACAGCCTATTAAGGTGGCCCAAATGAATACACCATACGGCCTGGAAATAGTCGAGAACTGTCTGTCCTGCAAACTGCGGAAGGGTCATTGGTTTTGTGGCCTTTCAGCCGACGTTTTGAAACTGCTCAGCGCAGTCAGTCATTTGAGCACCTATCCCGGCAATGCGGTGCTCTTTGTCGAAGGCCAGATGCCGCGTGGAGCCTTTCTTCTGTGCTCGGGAAAGGCAAAACTTTCGACTACCTCACGGGATGGGAAGGTGCTGATCCTGAAAATTGCCGAGGCTGGCGAGGTGCTCGGATTGAGCGCGGTGATTTCCGGCGAACCGTTTGAGCTTACCGCGGAGACGGCCGGACCTTGTCAGGTCAATTTCGTGGAACGTGATGCCCTGATGCGGCTGATGGAAAAGAATGGCGAGTTCGGCCTGCATGCCTTGCAGGCTATAAGCCGCGAGTTCCAATCAGCCTATCGCGATATCCATGATTTGATACTGGCCCGTTCATCCGCCGGCAAGTTGGCTCGGCTGCTTCTTTCATGGACACCTATTCGCGAACAGTTCGAGCCGCCTGAAATCCGCGTCCGTTCGAGCCTGACCCATGAAGAGATGGCGCAAATGATTGGTTCTTCGCGCGAGACCGTGACTCGGTTGCTGAGTGAACTTAAGAAAAAAGAACTTATCCGTTTGGATGGATCGACGCTGATTATCCGCAACCGCACGGCGTTGGAAGCGTTGGCTGCATAGTGACGGATGCAGCCTGCAGCTGAGACGGCCTGCTCTCCTCCCCGGCCGTCTCCCTTTTAATCGAATTCCTCAAAAATGGAATCCGAGTTGTGCTGTTAGGGCGCGCGGTGTCACATAGTGTGTCCCGCTGAAGGTTGAAAGAAAGTTATACAGCGCCGTTTTGTCGGTTATGTTGATAGCGGTTAGGGTGAGACTCCATTTGTAACGTTCACCTTTGAATAGGTTGTCGTCGCCCACAGCCAGATCAAATAGGTTGCGCGACGCGATGCGCGGCGGATTCTTGTCATCATTCTCGGCATTAATTCCAGGCACACGTATGAGGTTGGACCCAAAGGTTGATGCAGGGCAATTGAAAGGCAGGGGCGAGGTGGGAGTTGCACGCTGAGATCCGCAGAAGAACCCGGCCTCAGACTCCTGATCGGCCGAAAGAGGGATGCCGCCCACGTTGGCCGCGATCAGGCTCACGTTTGGCACGCCGCCGATAAAGGTAGATTGTGGGCAGGTGTTGGTCGGTAGTACCCCGAAGCACGGTGATGCGCCGGCGACCAGGCCGCTGTCATATCGCCAATTGAAGCCAAGCCACGGACCAAGTTTCCACGGTTGGTATTGCAAGTGGGTTGTTTGATTGAAATGTTCGTCGTGGTCGATGCGGAATGGTACAAATCCAGTTCCTGTCACTAACGGAACAGCACCGGCGCCCCCGATCTGGGGCGTAAAGAACCTGGCAGCCACGCTGGAGAAGACCATAAGCGCGGTGAAGCCATGGATGTCAGGCACGCTCACGCGGCCCGCATATCCGGGAATTTTGGAATTGTGCCATTCAATGGGGAAAGTGATCGGGGTGTTGCCGAGCACACTGAAATCGTAGCCGTTGTGCGTATACTTCGAGATCCACTCGCCGGAGAAGACCAGGTACTTCCCGAACGCCTGCTCAATCCCAGCGTGGAATTCATTACGGAAGCCGGGACTAATCGGAGTTAGCGCGAAGGAAGAGCAGCCGAGAAGCGGATTCAAGACAGCGTTGGCGCATCCGGTGCTGGAGAGTATTAGATTTTCATTAAAGGGAGATTCCAACGTGCGCGCGTAGGAAACGCGGAGCACGGTGTTGGTTTTCTTGATGTTGTACGCTACTCCGACACGGGGCTCAGCTTGGCGCGCGCTGGTGATCCCGTTGTAAAGGTCGCCGCGTATTCCGAGATTCAAAGACCAGTTACCTTTAGTGACCTGATCCTGAATGTAGAGAGCCAGCTCCTTCACGTCGGTGTGGCCATTGAAGGTGAAGAGGCCTCCGCCACGGGTCAAGTCGAAGGGAGCCAGGGTTGGATTGAAAAGAGGGTAAAGCGGGATGTTGGGCGCGTTCGGGTTGAGAGCAGTGTTTGGTTGGTAGATACCGGTGCATTGCGAGGGATTAGTGATCCCGGGCGCGGGCGCCGCGACAAATGGGAACGGGTTCACTGAAGTCACAGTTGCGGCAGTTATGCAGGGGGCGTTAAAGGTGGGATCGACGATCCCGAGAGTGTCGTTTTCATTGAGAAATGTTTGTTCGTAGGTGACTCCAGCCTTGATTTGGTTAATCCCTTTGACATAGGAGACGTCAGATCGGAGGCCAGCGTTGGTTAGCGACCGGTTCTGACCTACGGATTGTCTCTGCAGACTCGGGGCGCCGAGGTCGGCGAAAGGATCGTTACTGGGGTAATAGTTGTAATCGTCGCGGCGCACGAACGCACCCAGGGTAAATACGGCGTTCGAGTTCAGCACGTGGGTCCAAGAAGGAGCAATGTTGAACGTCCCTATCTTAGAGCGCTGATCCGCCGGTCCCACGACATTTCCGTTCGGGCCTATGCCGTTAAAGGCTGCCATCTGCGGCTCGATCCCCTCCAGTCCTCTCCAAGGCGTTGCATCTTGCGCATCGAATGAATTTGGTGTCTGGAACCAGCTCCGGCTGTAGCCGAAGTTCAAGTGAATCGAGTCAGCGTTGGAGAGTTGATAATCCACGCGATCGAAGGCATTCTGTTCGTTGCCCTTGTCGTGTATTACCGTATGCTCTGACGGATCCAAAAACCGGCCGGTGTTCAGACCATTTACGGAGATAAAGTTTCCCCAGTTCTTTCCCCCATAGGCAACATCGGCTTCCAGATTGGAGGTACCAAATGACCCGTAGGAAGCGGTCACGCTGCCATGGGGCGTTGTGACCCCTTGGCCCGAGCGTGTGGTTGCCACAATCACAACGCTGGTCTTGCCTCCGAATTCCGCGGGCGGTGCGCCGGAAATGACTTCCATCGATTGGACCGAATCGAGGGGAAGCTGGTTGGAGAAGACTTTGCTTTGCTGGTCGGTGATCGGCTGGCCGTCAATGGAGAACGAATTCTCCGCGTGATCGCCGATTCCGTGGAAGAGTCCATTGGAATCAGCGGCGATTCCCGGCGTGGAGAGAGTAACCAGCGAACTCAGCGAGGACGTGGAGCTTTCCAAGGGAAGTTTGTCAAAGAGGTTCCGGTCGATGTCGGAGTGGAAGGTGGGGTCGTTCTCCAACAGATCTTCTCCAGCTTCGCTTTGTACCGTAACCGTCTCCGCAGATCCTGCTACCTGCAGGTTGATCTTGATTTCCGAAGGCACGGTGGAACGGACTTCTACATCCTGGGCATAGGGAGTAAATCCGGCGCCAGTTACACTTAAATGATAGGGGTTGAATGGGACGTTCGCGAAGCTGAACCGTCCAGCACCGTCCGTAGTTGTCGACCGGTCAAAGTGGCTGACCGGGTTATGAATTTCAACTGTTGCATTTGGGACGACGGCGCCGGAAGAATCCTGAACAGTGCCGTTAACCGATGCGGAATTGGACTGCGCATTGGCAGAAAGAGATAGCGCCAAATAGAGAACCACCACAAAAGCCGCACTAAGCGACTTTTTGTAAGAAGCCAGCATGAATTTCCTCCGAAAAAGATTGATCCAATAGATGCAGTGCGCGGTTCGTTGGATATGAACCGGCTATACGCAAACTGAGGTCAAATTCTTAGATTGACGGAGGGGGGCGGACCGACAGGGCAAAAGTTTGCAGTTGTTGCTTCGCAGAAACTGGCTTCGCCCGAAAGGTTTCTACCAGAACGAAACGCGCACGTGCAAGAGTGGAGGGCGCCTTGGGAGATGCTGAGTGGGCAGCGATACAAACTGTACACTTGGTCGCTTCCGTCGCGCTCGAATGGTGATGCGCAACGAATGCTATTGCTGACGAAAACGTCAGCAGCAGACATAACCAAGCTATCGATTTCAAGATCGATCGCATAACGTCCAAACACTCAAGGCGTTATCTGAATCTACACTGAAACCAGAAAACAGCGCAATATAGATGGATGAACCAACGACTGGCGATGACATTTCCACGCCCAAAAAAGCCACAAGCAGGACCTTTTCGTTCAACCACAGAAGGGACTGATTCTACAGCGGTGAAACTCTAACGGGAGAGCTAACATTTCGCCGGCATCCTTGCATCGGACAGCCCACTCCAGCAGGCTACGATATTGGTCGATTTTGTCGATATTTCCTAACCATTCCGTGCCTGCTGAGGTAGTAATGACAACTACATTCGGCACGTCGCATGGCCCGACACAGCCGCTGATGGTCAGTTGTACTCGCTTCAACAGCCCACGCTTCCGCCATTCATTTTTGAGCCATTCAACCGGAACCTCGGGCCGTCCGTTTTCCGTATTACCGCAACAACAACCACGGCAAATCGCAATCTGCCCGATCACAAGACGCTTCGTTTTTAGAGAGTACTCTTGATGTGCGTTCACAGCCATTGGCCAGTTTCCTAAAGGCTCATGACCCTGTTTCAGAACTCCGTGGCAACAATCGCGTCGAATTAAGAATGAAGGCCAGCTCAGACGTAACGTGAATAAACGCGGCCAACAATGGATTCAGAAGCCCACAGGCCGCCATTCCTACGCCTATGCTGTCAACCACCAGTGTGCCGGTAAAGTTCTGCATGATGACGCCGCGACAACGCCGCGCGATGCGCAACGCCTCTACAAACTTGGCGAGATCGCTCCCGATCAGAATGACATCGGCGCTCTCCCTAGCGACGTCAGTTCCGGATCCCATGGCGACACCTACGTTTGCCTCCACCAGCGCGGGAGCATCATTGATGCCGTCGCCGACCATTGCAACTTTGCGATTCTTTCCGCGAAGATCCTTGACCCACTCTGCTTTCTGATCCGGCAAAAGGCCGCCCACAGCCTGGTCGACGCCGAGATCGCGTCCGATTAAGGTAGTTACCTCCTGCGTATCTCCACTAAGCAGAACTGTCTTCAGGCCCATCTCTCGCATCGCGGCAACTGCACTCTTGGCTTCCGGACGTAAGACATCGGCAACGTGGATCGTGCCGAGCACTCGCCCACCTCTGGCGACATAGATTTCGGACACTCCGCTGTTGCCGTGGCCGTTGCCCGGCAGAATGATTTTCAAACCTCGTTCCGCAAGCCATGTCCGGCTGCCGATGACAATTTCTTCTCCCCGGTAATCTGCCGTAATTCCTTTCCCGGGCGTGTAAGCAAAGTGGTCGGGTTCGGCAACGGCTACGGCAAGGGCGCTTGCGCGGGCGAGAATTGCTTTGGCGAGAGGGTGTTCAGATTTGCATTCCGCGATGGCGGCCGCCGCCAGAATCTCTCGCTCACCAAAACCATCGGTTGAAAACACGTCTCGGATCTGAGGTGTTCCGAAAGTCAGCGTGCCAGTTTTGTCGAGCAGCACGGTATCAACTTCAGCCAGCGCTTCCAGGTAGAGGCCGCCTTTAACAATTGCACCTTGACGCGCGGCGCGGCCGATCGCTCCTAAAATGGCGAGAGGCGTTCCGGCTGCAATGCCACAAGCCCCCGCGACGATTACAACCGAAATTGTTGAGCGAACATTGTGAGTGACTATGAAAGTCAGGACTGCGGCGCCCAAGGCAAAATACACAAGGTATCCTGCGAGTCGATCGGCTGTTTTCTGAATGGGAGCGCGCGATTTTTCGGCGCGCTCGACAGCCTCTATGATCCGCCCGAACGTCGTATCGCGTCCCAACTTATCTGCGCTGACTTCCAAGGCTCCTGACTGATTGATCGTTCCTGCGTAAACCGTGCTTCCCGTCGATTTCTCAACCGGCATGGCTTCGCCGGTGATGGCCGCCTGCTCCACAAAAGATCGACCGCTAAGCACGACACCGTCTACAGGAATGCGTCCGCCGGGCTTCACGATTACCGAATCGCCTAACCGAAGATTTTCGGCCGGTATCTCGACCACTTCGTTATTATTGCGACGGACCCAGACGGTGCGGGGGAGGAAATCCAGCAGGTCCTGGATGGCACGCCGTCCTCTTCCTACCGTGAGTCCCTCCAAGACCTCAGCTGCCAGAACGAAGGCGGTGATGACGAGAGCTGTGAAAAATTCGCCGATGGCCAGCGCCGCCAGAAGGGCAATGGTCATCGAGAGTTCCATGGTCATCTTGCGTTCAACGATATTCTCGATGGCTTCCTTGAATATCGGATATCCGCCAATCAAAGTGGCTGCAATGCCGATGACACTGACGTGAGGGAAGGGCTCCCAAATGCGAAACCAGACCGCGGCGGCAGCCAACGCCACAAAGGCAATGCGGAGGATTTCAACCCAGTCTAGATCATGCTCGTGTGCCGTCTCCGTCTTAATGGGAACTGCGGGTTGAGCGGATTTCTCATCTTCGTGTACACCGGCTTTTGGTTCGAGTTTTGGGAGAGGTTGTGGAATACTCATAGAAATTCTCCAGCGGTTACGTTTTCAGGAGTAATATTTATACCATACGGGGTATAGTATATTAAATGAGCCATACCATCAAGAACAAAGAAAAGCTGGTTCTTCGAGCTAAGCGCATTCAGGGCCAAGTGGAAGCGCTGGCGCGAGCTCTCGACGACGAGCGTGATTGTTCAGAGGTTCTGCAGATTATGAGCGCGGCCAGAGGAGCGATGAACAGCCTGATGGCCGAGCTTTTGGAGGGCCACATCCGAAACCATGTGCTCGGTGAGAAGAAATCCACTACCGGACAAACAGCGGCTGCGGAAGAAGTGATTGAGATGGTGAGGTCTTATCTGAAGTAACGCTCCGATCTTGAGTAGGCGCTGAGACCCCCATCTCCGTGGAGTTCAGCCTCGAGTAAAGGAATGCGACTCAGAGTTGCGCTGCGATCCCAGCAGCGAGGTCAGTTTTCTGTTTGGGTGTTCCCGCACCATCCAGAAAGTAACGGACTTTGCCTTTGCGGACATGGAGTCCGTGATCCTTGTCCATATAAGCTTCGTCTCCTACGCCGCTCACTTCAGTTGATCCCTTTCCAAAGTAACTCTTCAGCCTCGCAAAGAGGTCCGTCGACGCTGATGGCGACGGATCGACGTACACGCGGAATAATAGGAGGTTCAACCCGGATCCATACTTGCAATCGGTTCCTTCATTAGTATTTCGGAACGGCCGGGGAGCAACACTGCTTTTCGGAGAATCGTAAGTGGATTTCAATGTCTTGCTTACCGTCGCAGCGGGCAAGAGCGAGCACAAGTCGGACGGGGGTTCGGCTGCCCTTGCCATTTCGCTGTAGCAGGCGGCAAGCAGCAGCGCGACCACCCACGAGAGTCGATTCAAATACGCCATGGAAGGCTCCTTTCGTACTCTGAGCGCGCAATTATACCGGAGTGCTCGGACAGCGGTCATCAACATTTCAAATCCCCTGTTGAGAAATCCACGCAGCAATGGCCTGCATATGGCGTCGAGCGAACGCAGCGAATCCTTTCAGCCGCTGGTTTCAAAAGGTGCGGCACGGTTGAAAACCCATGCCCTTTCAAAACTCCGGCGACGTGATTTCTCCGCTATCGACGACGTGGCTTGCAACTGACTATTTATTGGACGTTCACAGCCCAAAGAGTTCCCGCAGGCGTTTGGTTTGCGCGCGGCTGACCGGAATCTCCGTTTGCTTCTTGTCGTCGAGCCGCAACTGATACGAACTCTTGAACCAGGGAACAACTTCTTTGATGCGATTAATATTTACCAGGAACGAGCGATGGGCTCGCCAGAAAAGATTGGGATCGAGGCTATCCAGCAATTCTTCGAGCGTACGGCAGTTGGATTGACCTTCCATGCCGTTGACGCCGCTGGTCACCACGGTGATAATGCCGTCTTCGATGGAAGCAAAGCAGATGTCTTTCTGGTTCACCAGGAATAACCGGCCAGCAGCTTTCAGCAGAATTTTCGCGGTTTGCGGTTTCTGCGATTCCAGCATGCGCATCAGCACGTCCAACTTCTCTGACGATGCGCCGCTGTCTGCGATTTTGGCTCGTGCCCGCGCTACCGACTGCGCCACGCGCTTCTTGTCGAAAGGCTTAAGCAGGTAATCGACGGCATTGACTTCAAATGCCTTGACGGCGTACTGATCGAAAGCGGTGCAGAAAACAATTTTCGGCAACGCGACTTTCCGATCCAGCAGCTTTTTGATTACGCCAAAGCCGTCGAGGCCCGGCATTTGCACATCGAGGAAAACCAGATCAGGATTGTGCTCGCGAATGAGCCCGACGCCCTCGACTCCGTTTTTGCCTTGCGCGATTACATTGACGTCGTCAACATTTTTAAGCAGAAAGGCAAGTTCGTCACGAGCCAGTTGCTCGTCGTCCACAATCACAGCGGAAAGCGACATACCTCTCCTTGGAAGCTAGGAAAAGTATATGATTCCGGTTTTGTCAGCGTCAAACTTCGCCGATCGTCTACTGACGGTGAGGCATGTCCCCCATACCCGCCGGCATCTGAAATTTTTGATAATCAGACGGAATCTCAAACAAACTAGCAGGTTGCGATCCTTCCTTGATATCTTGCAACTCACCGCTGTTGCCGTCACTGCCAGTGTCCTGCCACTTTACGGGAAAGCGAATCTTGGGATCGATCCAAAAATTCCCGCTCTTGCCGTTCTCAGAGGTAGCCTCATACTTAACAGTGCTGCGGCCGTTAACGGTATCACTGCCAATCTTGCGGCACTTTGTGCCGGGCTTGTTGGTTAGCTTCGGCCACTCCTCGCATGCGTTCTCCGCGTCGCCCACGCGAAAGAGTCCCTGTAGTCGCTGTGCGCCCGGCCCTTGGCCTTGGGGGAACTCCATGTACATCTTGCGTTCGGGCATCAACACAACGTTCGTCTGTTTGGTGAAATTTACGATCACCGAGCCGCCGTGACCGTTGGCCTCATTGGAGTCAATGCGCATTTTATCCTTCGTCACGTAAAGCTTGGTCTGCGTGTTAGTCGTGTTTTTTCCCGCTCTCTGGTTGACCACATTCGCGGAAAAATCCTCCTGGGCGAAAACGCTGGTCGCAAAACAGGCCATCAAAAAAATGACGCTGCAAGTGCATCGCTTGTTCACATGTTCCTCCGAAGCGGACGATTACACAGACGCGCTCAGCAGTTGGCGGAGCGCAAGCAGCATACCAGAAGCCGCCTCACGGGGAAAGGACTGCGCAATCTATTGCTGTGTCGTTATTGACGAGGATGAAGGCTGGGCGTTTGGCGGGAGTAGTGTAGCTCCACAATATGCACAGTAGACGTCATTTCCCAGAACCGCGTGCTGGCAATGCGGGCAGGTGGGATTCAACTGATGATTGCATTTGGGGCAGAAGTTGAATCCACTTTGCACCATCGCTTCACATTGCGGGCAGCGGCTTTGCAGAGGTTGCCGCAAGACGAGATACAGAATGATGCCAAGGCCGTGTGTAATCACCACCGCAATCACCGTCCACAGCGCCCGGTTCATGCCGCGTCGCGCGGCGTCGCGGTTGACGTAGACGATCAGCAAGAAATAGCAACCGAAAATGATTCCGGCAAAAAAACCGAGAAGAGTCCGGACTGCCGGAGACGGGGTATCTTTTTGAATCGCCACTAAGGTCGCGAAGAGGATTTGCACACTCACAAACAGGAGGACAGCCACTCCATAGGCCCATTTAGGAATGATCCGCAATTCCTCCGTAAACTGGGTTCGTAGGTCGCTCTTTAACTGCATATGAGTTCTCCTTTTCCGATCCTTAGCTCGACGTCCCATTTGTGTCGCTCAAGTAGACTCCGCGAGCCAGAAAAATCAGGCTGGCGGCGAGCGCTGGCGAGATCCAAAAGACCATGAAGCCCACTTGCCAAACCGGGCCGGAGACTCGCGCCCACTCTCCCAGCCACTGAAAACCCCGCCACAAGATTGGCGTAGTGATCACGGCGGAAAGTCCAACCAAAATGCAAGACATCCATACCAGCCACATACGCTCTCGCTTTTGCAGAAGTTGACGCGAATGCAGACGCACTCGCATCTGCGTCGTTCGAACCAGAGTCAGATCCGCAACCACCGGCACTGACCGCAGCGAGCGGACGAACTGCTGGGCAGCCTGCCCATAGTCGCGGCACGATGCGCATCCATCCAAGTGAGTGCGTAACCACGCTTGCTGAGAAGGCGAGAGGTCATGTTCACCGCAGGCTATTAATTCTTGCGCTTGTTGATGTGTGTCGCGAATCACGCTTGCGCTCCTTTCAGTCGCGGCAACAATGCGTTCAGCCCGCGGTAGAGCCGTGATTTCACTGTGCCCAGCGGCGCCCCCGTAACGACTGCGATCTCCTCCAATGCCAGGCCTTCCTGAAAACGCAATACGATGGTTTCGCGGTATTCCGCCGCAATGCCGACCAGTGCTGCGCTGATCCGTTCTGCCTGCTCTTGTTGAGCGACCAGTTCCAAAGCTGAAGGTCGAAGGTCGGGCGGATCAACGGAAACGCCTTTTTCCTCGTCCAGCAATCCATCAAGGCTCGCCGGCTTCTTCTTGCGCAGGTAATCGATGGTGAGGTTGCGTGCGATGGAGAACAACCAGGTGCTGAATTCGTATTTTGGATTGTATTGATGGCCGCGTTCCAATACGCGAATCCAGGTTTCCTGAAACATATCCTCGGCGAGTTCGCGATTGCTGGTGAGATAAACCAGGTAACGCAGCAGGCGGTGCTGATACTGCTCGATTAAGCGATCGAGCAGGTCAGGATCACGGTGGCGAAGACCACGGGCGATGGCGCTCGTCTCGGACTCCATGCCATTCACGAAATAGCAGGCTGCGGCGTTCATGCTATCGGATATACGGGCGAAGAGAGGAAAAAGATGCAGGGTTAACGCTACGATTAAATTATCAGCGGTAAAGCATTGTATACAGATCAGTTGTATAGCGTTGCCATTTTGAGCGTAAGTGAGGAACCTGGGATTTCGGCTGGTCCACTATGTTGCAAGTAGACTCCCTCTCATCCCGCTTCAGCCTTCTATGCACTTACGAATCGAAAAACCACTTAATCTGCGGCCAATATTTTCGCACTATGTATTCGGTGCTGAGGTGGCCTCCATGCTGAAGTAGCCTGAGTTTTGTGCCCGTTCGCCGGGCAAAACTGTCCACACCCTTCCACGGTACGTAGGGATCATCTTTGGCATGGAACATTAATATTTTGGAGCTGGTGAACTCCTTCACATGATGCGCGGGATTGTAAAATACGCCGTCGTGCAGTTTGTTCCAGTTCCTGGCGGAAAGTCGATAAGCGTTGCCGAAGGCAGCGCGGATGTAAGCGGGATAGCTGGGGTTCGAAGTTTCTTTCTTCTGTTCCGTTCGCAGGATACTCCAATCAACAACTGGACAGTTGGCAATCACTTTGGTGATTCGTTCGTCCAGCGAACATAGAAGGGAAGCGGCGCCGCCGAAACTTCCCCCGATAACAAATATCTTGTGTGGCGAACACTGAAAGATCTGGCCAAATGCGAGCTCTTTGATTTGTTTCGGCAACTCATCGACGGTATCGAGGATGTCTTTGTGCGGAGAGCGCTTAAGAAATTGTCCACCACTCTCCCATGCGCCACGCCACCGCGGGTAAAAGACCCAATATCCTTTACCCGCAAGAAACTCGACCAGCGCCTGCTTTCGCGGAATCGAAGGCATGCCATCGCACAAAATAATTATGTTGTCTTGCTTGCGTGCACGAGTCGGAGGCAAGAACTCCGCAACGATTTCCTTCTTGAATCTCGTTCTAAACATGACGGCCACAATACTCAACTCTGCTTACTGAATTAAACTACCAGAACATGAATTACATTTATGGGATCAATGCCGTTACCGAGGCGCTGAAGGCTCGCGGCCGCACCTTCGCGTGGGTCGGAGTCGCCAAGGAACGCCACGACCTGCGTCTGAAGCATGTAGTCGATGAGTGTCGACGGCAAGGAATTGCCGTGCGCTTCGTGCCGCGTGACGAGCTTGACGACTTGGCTGGCAACAATGCACACCAGGGCGTGGTGGCCGCGACTTCGGCGAAACAGTACAACGATCTTGAGGATGTGGTCGCTGCCAAACGCGGACAGCATTCGCTCATCGTTGTGCTCGATGGTGTGGAGGACCCGCACAACCTCGGCGCAATTCTGCGCACCGCGGATGCGGCCGGCGCTGACGGCGTGGTGATTCCCGAACGGCGTGCCGCTGGCGTGACAGCGATCGTGACCAAAACATCGGCAGGAGCCACTGAGCACCTGCCCATCGCCAAAGTAACGAATATCGCACGCACCCTGGAAGAGTTGAAAGCGCAGAACCTGTGGATGGTTGGACTCGATGAGCGCGGTGAACAGTCCTACGACTCCCTCGACTACAACATGGACTGCGCCATTGTGCTCGGCGCCGAAGGCAAGGGGTTGCACGATCTGGTGGCGCGTAAGTGTGATTTCCTGGTTTCGATTCCCATGCTTGGCAAAGTGCCATCACTGAATGTGTCGGTTGCGGCGGGCGTGATGTTGTATGAGATCGTGCGGCAGCGGAGAAAGAAGTCGGCATGAAGTTTCTTTGTATCGCTTGTGTGCTCGGTGCTTTGGTCGTTCCAAGCGTCGCTCTCGATCGTGAGGCTTTCACCTTCACCAATTACGACCTGACGGTTCGCATCGAGCCCGAGCAGCAGCGTTTGGGTGCGCGCGGAAAACTCACGTTACGCAATGACTCGCCGACGCCACAAAAAGATATTGCTCTGCAAATTTCTTCTACGCTCGATTGGAAATCAATTCAAGCCGCTGGCAAACCTGTTCAGTTTGTTACTCACGAATACACATCCGACATAGACCACACCGGTGCGCTGTCAGAGGCAATCGTGACCTTGCCGCATGAAGTGCCTCCGAAGGGAGCAATCGAACTTACCATCGGATATGAAGGCATCGTCCCCCTCAACGTTACGCGCCTTACGCGCGTTGGCCTGCCCGAAGACAAAGCCAGGCACATCGACTGGGACCAGATCAGCAAATCGTTTACCGCAGTGCGGGGAATCGGATACGTCGTCTGGTATCCCGTGGCGGCGGAGTCGGCGAACTTGTCGGAGGGGAACAGCGTCGCTGAGACAGAAGCGCGATGGAATGCGCGATTTGCGAACACCACAATGTCATTAATGTTTGAATCGACGATTGACGCGTCAATATTTTTCAGTGGCACGCCGAACCTGGGGATAATTGGCAAGCAACCCGGCATCATCAGAGTCGGTGCTTTCAGCTTAACCAGTCCGGGAGTGAGTGTGCCGACGTTCGTAATCGCCCATTACCAGAAGCTCATTGCCAACGATCTCATCACCATTCAATATTTGCCGGGCCAAGATGCTGCAGCGAAAGAATACGCGGAGGTCGCGGCAAACATCGATCCTCTTGCTCCGATCGGACGGGGCCCCGGCGGCCTACAGATTCTAGGCCTGCCCGACCCCGACGCCTTCTCATTTGTCAGCGAAGGAATGTTGTTGTGCCCTCTTAAGTCCCCGGAAACTAATGATGCGGTGTTAGACGTGGTTTACGCCAAGGCGCATCAAATCGTCTCCTCGCCACGAGCCTGGATTCAGGAGGGTCTGGCGCACTACGCGCAGGCCGTTTTCATTGCAGACAACGCTGGGCGGCAGGCCGGGCTCGACTACCTCAATGCTCACCGCGCTCCGCTCGTTGAGGCCGAGAAAACGATAAAACCTGGTGAGGACGCGAATCGCTCGTTAATTAATGCGCCCGATGATTTGTACCTGCAGACCAAGGGGATGGATGTTTGGTGGATGTTGCGCGACATGCTGGGCGATCATCCACTGGGATTTCTGCTTGATTACCATGCGTCCGAAGACCACGACGCCGCTTACATGCAGCGGCTGATCGAAAAGCAGACTCATCGCGATATGCAGTGGTTCTTCGATGATTGGGTTTATCGCGACCGCGGGCTGCCGGATTTCCGCGTCGACTCGGTTTATCCGCGTCCTATTGTCGATGGCGGCTACATGCTGACGATCACGATCGAAAATCTCGGAAACGCCGGGGCGGAGGTACCGATAATTCTGCGAACCCCAAGCGAAGAAATTATCAAGCGGCTTGAGGTACACGCGAAATCCAAGGCCGCGATTCGCGTGCAGACCGCCTCAATTCCGACGGAAGTCGTCGTAAATGATGGTAGCGTGCCAGAAAGTGACGTCAGCAACAACGTGTTTAAAGTTCCGCAGCCTGACGCGGTGAAATGATTTCAGAATGAATCGGAGTATTTGATTCTTCGAAGCACCCTGCGGGTTACCGAGTTGCTACTTGAGTCAAAGGCCGCGGACAGGAATGTCCGCGCCACACGTGCGAACTGCTTCCCACATGTTATTCTGGCCGACGTTTGTCAGCGTGCATTGTTCTGGAGGACTTAATGACGGTTTCGCGGCGCGACTTTCTTGCTACTGCTGTGGTGGGTTCTCTGGCTGTGGGCTTGCCTGAAATTGCGTCTGCGACGCAAGAGTCCGCGACTGCCACGTCGAAAGCAGGCTCCGGCAAGCGTCCGATTATTGTTTGCGCGAACAACGGATTCAACTATCTCGATGACGCTTACGCTTTCTTGGCTGGTGGCGGAGACACGCTGGACGCGGCGTTGCGAGTGGTCAAGGGGCCAGAGGATGATCCAAACGATACCAGTGTCGGGCTCGGCGGCTTGCCGAACGAAGAAGGCGTGGTCGAACTCGATGCCTGTTGCATGCACGGACCTACACGGCGAGCGGGTTCGGTCGGCGGCGTGCGCAACATCAAGAATGTATCGCTGGTGTCAAAAGCTGTAATGAATCACACCGGGCACGTGATGCTGGTCGGCGAAGGCGCGGAACGTTTTGCTGTGGCGATGGGATTTCCGCGGGAGAATCTGCTGACGGATCATTCGCGCAAGATTTGGCTGCTGTGGAAGGA
>DASYOD010000175.1:0-4877 GCA_036008085.1 Terriglobales bacterium | reverse complement strand
GAGTGCATTGATTGCGGAGCCTGTGTTCCCGTCTGCCCGGTATCGGCGATTTTCGCGCTGGATGACCTGCCGGAAAAGTGGAAAGCTTTCACTGAGCGAAACGCCAAGTATTTTGGCCGGTAAAATCAAGTTCCCGATCGGATAGGGCGCGCGCCCTTTGTTCATGGGCGTGCGCTTTTTCCTTTTTGGTGAAGCGATGAGTCTGTGAAGACGCTGAACGAACTCTATTCCTCACTCTCCTCCCCGACGCCGTTACGAAGTCTGGTTTCTTCGTCTCGGACTTGCGGACGGTGGCGGGGCGTGGTGGTTTCGATATCTGCTCATGAATCCTGGGCGGGACGGTTGCGCAGGCGATCTGCGTGGGATGCCGGTGCAGGTATGGGCCACGTGGTTTCCAAGGGATGGAAAACCGCAAAGCTTCATTCAATGTTTGCCCTTGGAAGGTTTGGATCTTAGCGCCAGGAAGCAGAACCCATTCCACTTGCGAATCGACAACAACGAAATCGGCGAGGGCTCCTGCCGAGGAACATTGCAGGTTGACGGGCACGCGATTTCATGGGATCTGCACTGGCGTTCCACGTTTCGCGCCACCTTAAGCAACAAGGGCTGGATTGGATTCTCGCGAACTCCGCATTCCGATGCGATTTTTTCGGGAAAGATCATTTTGGATGGCCGGAGTTTTGAGGGGAATCCTTTGGGGTTCGGAGTTCAGGGGCCTAACTGTGGATACCGGCATCGTAACTTCTGGATTTGGATGCATGCGTATTTTCCAGGGTCGGGCGCGGCTGACAAGTTGCCGGGTGCTATCGTCGGCTTTTATCAACAAAACTACGCGGACCTTTACGCCGCACGTTCTCAAGACATTAGCGAGGCTGGTCAAGCGATTCTTGCAATCTACAATCGCAATGTCTTTCCAGATTTGAAGGTCACCTGGGGCACATACCCGAACAACCTCGGCCACATGGATTTTCCCGGTTGCTTTCGCTGTCATGACGGTTCTCACACCACCGCGGATGGCAACGCCATCACTCAAGACTGCGGCACTTGCCACGAGCCATTGGCAATGGATGAGGCATCCCCGGAAATCTTGAAAACCCTCGGCATCGCGGAGCAAATCTCGAAAGTTCAAAAACAATGACCCTCGCGATTCCGGACGATTAGGCGAGGAACGGCATGTTCAAACAAAAAGGAGAGTACCTATGAACTGCAAGTTGATAGTTAAGTTAGCCGCTGTATTACTGATCTGGGCAACGGCTGCGTGGGCTGCGGATGGGGCAGCCCTTTATAAGTCTAAGTGTGCAGGTTGTCACGGGACCAATGGAGAAGGCAAACCTACGATAAAAGCCCCGGCCGTTAAGGGAACCAGTCTGGACGCGGACGCGATTGTGGCGCACATAACTAAAGGTGAGGCGACCAGCAAGGCCCCGCACAACAAGGGTATCGCCGGGCTGACTGACGACCAAGCCAAGGCAATTGCGGAGTATATAAAAACCCTCAAGTAGTTTGAGATTGAGATTGATCTGAATCGACGGGCAGCGCCCCTACGGCGAGGGTTTTGGTGAAATCTCGCTTGCGCGACACGGCTGGGCAACACATCCCAGGTCTTCGCGGGGTCCAACTGGAACCACGATCCTGTAGATCGGGAATCTTCGACGGCTCTGCGAAGACTCGGACGGGTCTGGACCGACCAACACAATCAGGTCCAACCTCTTATGGCGATATTTCTGAACCAGGGAATCACGCCGTTCCTTCAGCACATCCTCTGATAGATCAGCGGCATCCAGACTCTCCATGTAGACCTCTTCCTGAAAACGCTGGTCAAGGTTCAACGCCGCGTATATCTGGTTGTTCACAAGCGCCATACCATGTGAAGCGTTGGCTTAGAGCTACGGGGTCGCGTGTGGCGTGAAGTTTCGTGGGGTTGGAACAACCCGCGACACGAGCCAGCGCTTATTGGTTGGCGGAGGCCGCCTTGCAGTGCTAAGCGAGAAGTGGTGCCTGATATCTTTCCGGGCTGCAACCCATCCGAGGGTAGCCACGGCAACCAACGGGTTATTTGACATTGGCTCCCCAGCCAGTTAAGGGAGAGGATAAACATATCCCCAAGGTCTCCGTCCACTCTGAGCAAGCTTTTGTGACTCCGGATTTCACTGCGCCAAGCCAACTGGCGCAATTGAAAGCTGACACTTTCCAGTGACAAACGGGGTGCGTCCTGGCGACCAACCGCGAGTGCCGGCAATCGGCCTGCCGGTGCCAAAGGGCTCCATGCCTAGGGATTTCCCTAATTGTTTCCACTGGTTCTTCGGCTTAAGAAGACTAGTGGCTGACCTTAATTTTGGCAGCGATTTGCAAGCAGGTTCAGGTGAGCAGGAGTCTTTATGAAGACAATTAGCTCCACAGTCCTATTGCTATTCGCCCTTTCCGTCATTTGGATTCAGCCAGCTCGAGCGCAATCCCAGGACGCGCGGAAGCAAGATATCCAACAACTGAAAGACAAGCTCCAGCAATTGGACCAAATGATGAACGAGGTTAAAGAGGAGCTCGACGCACTAGAGGGCGCGGCACCGAGTCCACCGGCAGGGGCACAACGCCCAGCCGAAGGGAAAAAGACGTCCGCTCCGCAGGAACCCCTAATCGCTGTTCCCTCGGAGGCGGTTATCGTTCAGCCCCAGGCTGGAACCGTACCGCTGGAAGGCGAAATCACGGAGCGGAAGGACAGCGTCAGTTTTTACGGGTTCACCATGCTCGACTCCGGCTACGACTTTGGGCAGATAAATCCGAACTGGTACGACGTTGTCCGTCCCACCCAGTTGCCGTCCTTCAAGAACGAGTTCGCGCCGAGTGGAAATGTCTATGCCAGCGTCCGACAAACCCGCTTCGGCGTGAAGTCCTCGACGCCCACCCCGTACGGCGATCTGAACACAATATTCGAGTTCGAACTCTTTGGCACCGGAGTTGACGCCGGCCAAACGACTTTCCGCCTGCGGCATGCCTACGGCGAGTTGGGCCAGTTCGGCGCTGGACAAACCTGGAGCCCGTTCATGGATATCGGCGTCTTCCCGAACACGGTGGAGTACTGGGGGCCGAGCGGGATGGTCTTCTTCCGCAACGTACAAATACGCTGGATGCCGATCCGGAAGAAAACAGGCAGCGTGACGGTTGCTCTGGAACGGCCCGGCGCCAGCGGCGACCAAGGCATTTATGCCGACCGTATCGAGCTAAGCAACATACGGCCCCGCTTCAATTTTCCTGATCTTTCAGGGAATGCGCGGATCGACAGGAACTGGGGCTACCTGCAGGTGGCCGGCATTGTCAGAAAAATCGGCTGGGTAGACACGAGCGGAAACCCCATCAATCTCGGCGCCAGCGTTGTGGGCTGGGGCGTGAACACTACTTCAAATCTCAACTTGTCAAAAAACAATGTAGCAAAGCTGGCATTCGTTTACGGCTCTGGCATTGAGAATTACATGAACGACGCACCGGTGGATGTTGGTATTCAGAACAATCCGCCGAACTCGCGCGTGCCCATCAAAGGTGTGGCTTTGCCGGTTCTTGGTGTCGTGGCGTTTCTTGACCACTCCTGGAATAAGCACTTTACCAGTTCGATCGGCTACTCGCTGGTTGACATCCAGAACTCAGACGCGCAGAAGCCAGCGGACTTTCACCAGGGTGACTATGCGATCGCGAACTTGCTGTACCACCCCATTCCGAGGGTCATGATGGGCAGTGAATTTCAGTTTGGCAGACGGGTGAACTTTAGCAACGGATACAACTTCAACGATTACCGAGTGCAGTTCTCATTCAAGTTTGATTGGGACAAGAGTTTCAAATCCCCAACTCTATGACTCTGGCTGGCGAAAGGAAAGGAAAACGTCAATGTTGAATAGAAACTGGGTTGCAAAACTACTTCTCGTCGCAACGGTCATTGTGTCGTCGGTGCTTTCGATATCGGCGCAGGCGCAAGCACCGCGGAGTCCTGTGGCCCCTCGCCGCGAGGTCGTGGCGGCAGTGGTTCAGGAGGCCTACGACAAGTTCAAAAATGAAACTCGCGGGAAGAATGCCGATTACATTCCCTATCTCGCACAGGTGGACTCCAAACTATTCGGAATCGCGATTGTGACCACCGACAACCAGGTCATCACGATGGGGGACGTGAAATATTCATTCTCCATCCAGTCGATTTCCAAGGTTTACACGCTCGCACTCGCGATGGAAGCATTGGGAGCCGACACGGTCTTCCAAAAAGTAGGCTCCGAGCCTACAGGACGCCCCTTTAACTCTCCAGTGGCGGTCGTGGATATGCCGACACACACCGGCAACCCTTTTGTTAATGCGGGCGCCATTGCCACTACTAGCCTGATCTCCGGCAAGGATGCGGATGAAAAATGGACCAAGATCCTGGATTTCTACAGCCGCGCAGCCGGAGAAAAGTTGACATTGATTGACGAGGTCTACAAGTCCGAAGCCGCCACCAACACCGGCAATAAAGCGCTCTCGATGCTCTTGGCCAAGTATGAGCGAATCTACGCTGATCCATTTGAGTCGGTCGATATCTACACCAAGCAGTGTTCGGTTGGCGTAAACGCCTCGCAGCTTGCCCGGATGGGTGCCACTCTGGCGAACAACGGCATCAACCCTGCTAACGGCGAACAGGTGATCAAGGCGGAAGACGTTCCTCACATCCTCAGCACGATGATGATGGCCGGCCTTTACGACGGTTCTGGTGGCTGGGCCTGGCATGTGGGACTTCCCGCGAAGAGCGGAGTTGGCGGTGGGATCGTAGCGATCGCACCCGGAAAAGGCGCAATCGTCGTCTTTGCCCCGCCGCTGGATGAAGCTGGAAACAGTGTGAAGGCGCAAGAGGTGATCGACTATGT
>DASYOD010000174.1:0-6542 GCA_036008085.1 Terriglobales bacterium | reverse complement strand
GCCCACGCTGATAAGGACGCCGATGATCGTCGTCCAGCGTCCCATGTTCACGTAATGATGGTCGCTGCCCTTGCTATTGATCAGCGGGCGATAAATGTCGTAAGTCCAGACGGTGGTGAATGCGCTTACATTTCCCGCCATCCCAGACATGAAACCCGCAATCAGCGCGGTGACTCCGAGGCCGAGCAACCCGGGGCCGCAATAGCGCGCCAGCATGAGCGGGAGCACTTCGTTGTAGCTATGGCCGCCGGTGACCGCTGCAATGGACTCGGGAACAAGTTTTTCTGGCAGCACGGCCAGGCCGAGGAGGCCGGGCAGAACTACAATTATGGGGACAAGCATCTTGAATCCGGCGCCGATAATCGGAGCCATTTCGGCGCTGCGAATATCTTTCGCGGCCAAGATGCGCTGTACAACCAGGAAGTCCGTTGTCCAATAACCCATGGAGAGAACGGCGGCTAGTCCGAATACGATGCCGGTCCAATGAATTCCCATGGGATTGGCGGTAAACGATCCCAGTCCGGACCACATGTGGACGTACTGTTCCGAAGTTCGGTGTGCGATCTGCAGTTTGAGGTTGGACCAACCGCCGGCCTCGTAGAGTCCGAGGATCGGGATCAGCAGAGCGCCAGCCCAGATCAAGAAAAACTGCAAGACCTCATTAAAGATTGCTGAGCGCAGGCCGCCCAGCGTCACATAAATCGCGACCGTTAATGACGAAACCCAGATGCTGAAGTTAATATCCCATCCCAGCACGATCTGCATGACCTTAGCCATGGCAAACATGTTGACGCCGCTCATCAGCACGGTCATGAACGCGAACGAGATTGCAGATAAGGCGCGGCTGGGCTCGCCAAAGCGCAATTTCAAATAACCCGGCACCGAATGGGTTTTCGAAATGTAGTAGAACGGCATCATGACCAGTGCGAGGAATAGCATAGCCGGAATGGCGCCAATCCAATACCAGTGTGTGGCCAGAATGCCGTATTGGTAGGCCGAGCCAGCCCATCCCATCAATTCCAGCGCGCCAAGATTGGCGGAAAGAAAACTAAGCCCGGCAACCCAAGCTGTCATCTCGCGTCCGGCCATGAAGAAGTCTTCGGCGGTTTGGGCTTTTCCTCTCAGGTACCAGCCGATGCAAAGCACCAGGGCAAAATAAAAAACCACAATTACGATATCGACAGCGGAAAGATGAACCAGTCGGGTTGGGGCTTCGCTTGCCAGTAGCAGTGCGGTCATTTATCGAAGTGCCTCGGCATTGCAGTGTTTAGCCATCGTTGACCGAAATGCGGTCAGCGCTTCTTGAGCATATCTTGTTCGTGAAAATATGGTCGGCTAATGGCGTACATTTTTATTTCCGCTGATAAGGAGCGGGCATATTAACATTTCTGGTTTGCTTGCTTTCGATTATGTTGCCCATTCCCGAGCCTTTCGTTGATACATCAGTTGACCCGAATGTTCGCGGATTCATTCACCGGCCGGAAATTCTGGCGGGAGATGGTCTGGTGCTCACCCATGGCGCCGGATCCAACTCGCGGGCACCTTTGCTGATGGGTTTGGCGGAAGTGTTTGCCGCATCGGGCTTCACCGTGCTGCGTTGCGATCTGCCTTATCGCCAGAGCCGGCCGCATGGACCTCCGCGGCCTGGAGATGCCGCTCGCGATCGCGACGGTCTGCAGAATGCTGTCGGCGTTCTTCGCAAGATCGCCCCCGGACGCATGTTTCTCGGCGGACATTCCTACGGCGGGCGACAGGCGACCATGCTCTGCGCGGATCAGCCCGATCTCGTCGACGGATTGTTGCTGCTCTCATATCCGCTGCATCCTCCACGAAAGCCCGAGCAGCTTCGCGTTCAACATCTGCCCAAGCTCCACACGCCTGCGCTGTTTGTGCATGGAACGCGTGATCCATTTGGCACCGCGGAGGAGGTAGAGACAGCCCTTAGTTTGATTCCCGCGAAGGTTCGGCTGCTACGAGTCGAGGGAGCGGGTCACGATCTCGGATTGAAAGGCGCGAGTGGCGGAGATGATTTGACGACGAAAGTTCTGAAAGAGTTTCATGCGCTATTTGACTGATGATTGGGAAAAATTGGCGTCCGTGTGAATCTGTGAAAATCAGTGGCGCTCTTTAATTCACCCAGCCGGATTTCGAACCGCCGTTTTTCTTGTCGATGTCATCGGGCGGAATGTAGTTTCCATTTTCGTCGAAGGTGCCGCTTACCGTGCGATTCTGTTTGCGCATGAATACTTCGAACTTGCGCGCAGCCCGACGGCGTTTCCAGCGATAGTAGGAATTCCGTACGCCGAAATAACGTTCGGATGCCCCGAATGAGAGCCCTTTCTTGGGTAGAAACTTGAGGTAAATGAATCCGAAGAGCAGTCCACCAAGATGGGCGAAGTAAGCGACGGCTTCTCCGCGCCCCGGTGCGGCCGCGCCAATCGCGCCTATCAACGCGATAAAAGCAATAGCAGCGACAAAATATTTGGCGCGAATGGAAAACGGAATCGGAAACAGCATGATTTCGCGATCGCCATAGATCATCGCAAATGCCATCAGGATTCCGTAAATTCCTCCCGACGCGCCCACCGTTGTAGTCGCCGGAGTAACGCCTCCGAAGTGAGAGTAGGAGACTGCGACTGTCGTCAGTGCCGCTCCCACAGCACAGAAGAAATAAAACTCCAGAAATTGCTTATGTCCCCAATCCTGTTCAAACTGCGCTCCAAACATCCATAGCGCCAGCATGTTGAAGAGCAAGTGAAAAAGCCCTGCATGCACAAAGGAATACGTGATCAATTGCCAGATGGCGCCGTGTGTAACCAGAACCGGAACCAACCCAAGCAAGTGGACGGCCTCATAACCCAAGTCGGGAGTGAAAACCTGCAACAGGGTAATTAGCAGATAAACCGCTGCATTGATGATGATGAGCCACTTCACCGCCTTGGTGAAGGGAGGCAGGCTCAACGAGAAGGTCCGTCCGCGATACATAAGAGCAGTTGCCAGTTCTCAGCAGCCAGTCGCCAGTGGGGCTAACGACTTACAGCCAAACATGAACCAATCTATCGGACATTCTAACAGGTTGTCGAATTACCGCTCTGGGAGCGGCGTCACTGCCATACTGCGATGCCCTTGACCATCCACGGCCCGCACGGCAAAGATTACGTTGTCCTTCGACAAGGGTAACGTCACGCGAGTTGCATTTCCCACCGACTGCGCATGTTCCCACTCAGGGCTGGTGGTAGCTCGCCACAGCACTTCGTAGCTTGCGACGCGGCCGCCGGCAGGTTGATCCCAGGTGAGTGTGGAATCATTTTCCAGTTTCGCGGTTAGCAGACGCACCCTAGCTGGGGGCGCAGGCGCCGATGCCAAAGAGGCCAACGTAGCCGCATTCAAACGCGCGACATTGGCCACGTAGTCGAAATCTACGAACTTGGAGAGATCTCCGAATTCGACGCCATTGTCGGTACGCACGTTCTGGTGCTGATGGTTGAAGTCTTCACGAAATTCAGTGAAGCGCACAGCCGCGTAGCCCTGTTCATTGAATGAAATGTGATCTCCGCCGCGCAAATAACGATCGAGGCGAAATATCAGCATCGGTTTGATCCCTGTGGCGTAGGTGCGATCGACATCAGCAATGTAGCGGGCGAGCTGCCGGGACGCGGAATCGCTCTCGCCTCCGAGATTGCGGATCTGGCGCAGCTCTGCGTCAGTGGCAGCGGTGGGCACGCCTTCAGAAAACACACGCACCACACCAGTATCTTGCTGCGGACTTCGGTCGCCGCCCACAATGTCATTATTCAGCGCCGCCTCAATGTCCCAACCCTGAGATTTAGCCATTTGCGCAAAATGATGGCTGCCGTTCAGACCCTGCTCCTCGCCAGCAACCGTGAGAAAAATGATTGTCGCGCGAAACTTCAGCTGGCTGAGAACACGTGCACACTCCAGACTCACCGCGGTCCCGCTGCCATCATCGTTGGCTCCAGGCGCGGGATTTGTGATGTCGCCGTTGTCACTGTTGCGAGAATCGTAATGACCAGTGACCAGCACGATGCGTTTGGCGCTCTCCGGATCAGTTCCCTTCATCACGGCATAAACATTCGTGATTTCCGTGGGTTTCGGAATCCGGCTGCCTGGCACTTCGGTAAAAGTGTCCAGCTTGACCTCGAGACATCCTCCACAATCGCGGGAGTAGCGTTCGAATTCGGACTTAATCCAGTCTCTTGCCGCGCCGATGCCATGGCCGGCGGCGATCGCAGTCGGATCCTGAGCGGAAAGCGTGGAACGCGTCTGAAAGCTGACAAGTTTTTCGATCGTCGCCTGAATCGAGGCGCTGGATACTTTCTCCAGAGCTACTGCAATTTGCGGGCCCGCCGGGCTGGCAGGCAGCGCGTCCTGCGCGACGGCAATAGACATCGCCCAAAATGAGATTGCTGTTAACGCAAGCAGAAGTCGCGATGTGGCTGTGGGACGAAAGCAAAAGTCTGTTAACTCGCACCGATTCTCTGCAGCATAGCGTGGAAGTTTCATAGTGTTTTTTGGAATAGCCATAAGGCAACAGTTTTCGGAATCGAGGACTTGACCTTCGGCTCCGAAGACACTAAATATTATCAAGGGAGTCTAAATATATGGAGGCCTCTGTGGTTCATTGCCCGGAATGTGAAACCGACCTCGATATTGACGAAGATGAGGTCGATGAGGGAGAAATTGTCTCCTGCCCAGAATGCGGTACTGATTTCGAAATAATAACGGTCAGCCCCATTGAGTTGAAACCAGTCGATGAGGAGGTGTACGAGGAGGACGACGAGGAAGAAGTGGAAGACGGTGATCTTTAGACGCAGAACGCTTTTGTTCCGACGGTCTGAGTTGGCGTATCGAGTGGCCTGCTCGGGACTGTGCTCCTGTGTGATCGTTGGCAGGTCTGATCGTGCTCGTCGTCAGGGTGCATATAGACGCGGAAGAGCGTGTGGATAGAGGGCTACATTTAAAGCAAGAGAACAAATGCCCCGTAAGGTGAGAGTGAGGAAACCATGAGAAGGTACCAAGTCGCAGCTCTGCTGGTGCTTCTGGGCTGCGTCGCGGTCGCGGCTGTTTACGGGAAAGACAAAGATAAAGACAAAGAAAATGCCGGACGCATGCTGACCGGCAAGGTGCTCGATCACCACGATAATCCGCTGCCTGATGCTGTCGTTTACCTCGCCAATACGCGCACCAGGGCCGTTAAAAGCTACATCATTGGGGCCGACGGCGCGTATCACTTTCCCGAGCTGTCTCCCAACATCGATTATGAGGTATACGCTCAGTTCAAGGGGCAAAAGAGCGACACCAAAACCGTGAGCCAATTCGACGACCGAAAGCTAGTGAACATCGTTTTGCATATCGACATCAAATGATGAGTCCCGCTAGGTCTCTCAAATCCTGAGATTCCGTCCTGCCATTTGTCTTCGACGCTTAACCATTTGTCATCCCGAGCAATGCGAGGGATCTGGGTCGCGTCCACCGCGAAAAACCCAGATCCCTAGCTTCGCTCAGGATGACAGAAAGTAGTGAAGGCTTAATTATTCTCGTTTCCCGCGCGCTTCCAAGACATCAATTCACCAATCGTGGAACCGCCAGTGCTCGAGACCGGATGCTTGTAGGCTTCCACTTCGGTACGCGAAGCCTCTTCGCCCACGGCCTTGATGCTGAGTCCGACTTTCTTTTCTTCCTGATTCATCTTGATGATTTTGAAGTCGTGCTCTTGGCCGGGCTCGAGAGTTAAGGGCTGGCCATTGGCATCCACAGCTTCGGAATTGTGGCAAAGGCCCTCAACGCCCTCCGCGATTTCCACGAACGCGCCGAAGCTGGCCACGCGCAGCACTTTTCCATGGAGCACATCGCCGACTTTGTGCTGGCCGAAGAAGCTCTCCCACACATCCGGTTGAAGCTGTTTCACGCCTAAGGAAAGCCGCCGCTTGTCCGGTTCAATGGCCAGCACGATCGCTTTCAGCCGATCACCCTTTTTCAAAATCTCAGATGGATGTTTGACGCGCTTCGTCCAACTCAGATTGCTGACGTGGACCAGACCGTCGATACCGTCTTCGATTTCGATGAACGCTCCGAAGTCGGTCAGGTTTCGTACCCGGCCTTCGACGGTCGCCCCCACGGGATATTTCTCGTGCAGAGCATCCCACGGATTGGCCGCAAGCTGCCGCATGCCTAGCGAAATCCTGCGTTCCTGTGGGTGCACGTTCAACACCACGCAGTCCACGTGATCTCCGACGTTCACCAGCTTGGAGGGGTGCTTCATGCGCTTGGACCAGGTCATTTCGCTGACGTGCACTAGCCCTTCGATGCCCTGCTCCAGTTCGACAAACGCTCCGTAATCAGTGACGCTGATGACGCGACCGCCAACGTGTGCTCCCACGGGGTAGCGGTGTTCGGCGTCAAGCCACGGATCAGGGGTCAACTGCTTAAAGCCGAGCGAGACGCGCTGCTTCTCTTTATCGAACTTCAGCACCTTCACCTGGATCTGATCGCCTACATTCACGAGGTCGCGGGGATGAGTG
>DASYOD010000173.1:0-60181 GCA_036008085.1 Terriglobales bacterium | reverse complement strand
TGCCTTTCAGGTCTGGATTGCGGAGCGGGTTGCTGTCACCATTTTCAGCCGGCATGGAACGGAGGTTTGGAAAGCGATGGTGAATGAAGTCAGCCTGGAGAAGGTGAAAGGCCACTTCATTATTTGCGGATACGGCCAGGTCGGACGTACCGTGGTCGATCAACTGAGTCGCGTTAAGATTCCTTTTGTGCTGATTGAGACCAACGAAGGTTTGTATCGCGAACTGCTGAAAGATGGGCTGATGGTGATACAAGGAGATGCCAAACGTCACGACGTGTTACAGTCTGCCGGAATTGAGCGGGCGATGGGCATCTGTATTGTGATCGATAACGACGCGGATAATCTGTACATCACTGTGACCGCGAGAGCCCTCAATCCGAACGTAAAAATTATCACCCGAGCCGGACAGCAACGATATGCCAACGCCATACGTACTTCGGGAGCCGACGAGGTGATCATTCCCGAGTACGAAGGTGGTCTGATGACGGGGAGAATGATTCAGAAATACTATCCGCTGAAGACCAATCTGCAGTGAATCCGCCCCCGAGGCTTCATTCCGAACGGGCGAGACGCCCGTCGCCACGCGACCTGCTAACATAATTTGGTTTATATGGCCTCGTTATCAGACACCACTGTCCGACCAGAAATCCCGAAAGTGCCGTCAGTGTCGTCAGCTTCGCGGTTGATGTCGCTTGATCTTTTTCGCGGGGTGACGATTGCTGGAATGATTCTGGTCAACAACGCAGGCGACGAACCACACTCCTATTGGCCGCTTAAGCATGCTGAGTGGAATGGATGGACTCCGACTGACCTGGTGTTTCCGTTCTTTCTTTTTATCGTCGGAGTAGCGATGGCATTTTCGTTCAGTTCGCGGCTGAAGCGCGGGGCATCACGACGACAGCTTTTCGGTCATGTGCTGTGGCGAGGTTTGGGGCTCTTTGCTCTGGGAATGTTTTTGAATGGCTTTCCTAATCAATACCATTTGGCGTCTTGGCGAGTTTATGGTGTGCTGCAGCGGATTGCGATCTGTTATGTCATCGCGGCAATTCTGGCCTTGTGGGCGGACTGGCGAGGATGGATCGTAACTATCGTGGGCTGCCTGGTCGGCTATTGGATTTTGATGCGTTTCGTTCCAGTGCCCGGATTCGGAGTGCCTACTCACAATATTCCGTTGCTCGATCCCGATCGCAATCTAGCGGCGTGGCTCGACCGCCAATTGTTGGCTGGACATTTATACGAGGGCACGCGCGATCCCGAAGGAGTGCTGAGTACCATTCCCGCAGTCGCCACTGCCTTGCTGGGAATGCTCACCGGGCGATGGCTTCGTTCCGCACGTTCGTCGCAGAGCAAAGCGCTTCGCATGGCCCTGTTTGGCGTGATCGGGCTGATTGCGGGGAAAATCCTCAATCTTGGATTTCCCATCAACAAAAAACTTTGGACCAGTTCCTACGTCGTCTTCACCGCCGGATTGGCGCTGCTTTGTCTGTCGTTGTGTTACTGGATGGTGGATGTCAAACAATGGCGCGGTTGGTGGACCAAGGTTGTGCTGGTATTTGGCATGAATGCGATCGCGGCGTATGTGTTCGCAGAAGTGATATCTCATCTTCTGGACCACATGCACGCCGGAGCGGGGCTGAGTTGGCAGGAGTTCATTTACCAGCACGCGTTCGTGCCGCTGGCCAGTCCAGTGAATGCATCGCTGCTGTATGCGCTGGCGTACGTGTTCATGTGCTGGCTGGCGATGTGGGTGCTTTATCGCAAAGGCATTTTCCTTAAGCTTTGACGCGAGCCGCCGCAACTGGTATTCAGTCAACTCATCCCATGGATTCTTCTCCGTCTCCTTATCGATTACGCGCGTTGCTGCTTTTCTCCGTAATCTTTATTTCTTACGCATACTTTTACGAAGGAGCTGGTTGGAATCAGAACTCGCGTTTGGATATGGTGCGCGCGATTGTGCAGCAAGGCACATTTCGCATCGATGCTTTCCATCAAAACACCGAGGACAAAGCATTCGCCAACGGCCATTATTACTCCGACAAGGCACCCGGGCTGGCGCTGCTCGCCGTGCCTATCGCTGAGATATTGCGTGGGCTAAACATCGACTCGGCGTGGCCGCGCGGGCTAATCGATCTTGCTTACTGCGTCACCGTTTTCGCAGTCGCGCTGCCCATGGCAGCCGCGTGCACGTGCCTGTTCTGGATCGCGATGGCGTTCGGAGCCAGTGTAAACGGCGCAGCTTTCGCCGCTGTCGCGCTCGGGCTTGCAACTCCGATGTGGGCATACTCGACATTGTTCTGGGGACACGCGCTGGCCGCGGCTTGCCTGGTATTCGCCTTCGCGTGCGCGTTGAAGCTGCGCGAAGCTGTGAGTTTTGCGAGTGATGTTTTCTGGGGATTCGCTCTTGGCGTGACCGCTGGTTGGGCTACGGTGACGGAATATCCATCGGCTCCAGCTTCGGCGATCGTTGCCGGTTTGGCGCTCGCTTTGGTTTGGCGGGACGGAATGCAGCGACGCTGGCGAGTCCTGCTTGGAATTGGCGCTGGAGCGCTGCCATGCGTGGTTGCGCTGATGTTTTATCAGCATGCCGCATTCGGTTCGATACTTCATCCGAGCTATGCATACTATCCGGCGGGTGCATTTTCGTGGATGAAGCACGGCTACATGGGACTCACGTATCCCAGAATTGATGTCGCTCTCAAATTGTTGTTTGGTTGCCGGCGCGGTCTGTTGTTTTCGGGGCCGGTGGTGCTGGCTGCGCCTTTCGGTTTGCGCCGCCTTTGGAAGCAGCCTTCATCCCATGCGCCGGCGGTGGCTGCGACTTTAATCGCTGCCTATTATTTTCTTTTTCATGCTTCTTTTTTTTCATGGCCGGCAGGTTGGTCGTATGGTCCGCGATATATGTCGCCGGGTTTGCCGTTTCTGTGCCTCGGATTGGCTCCGCTTTGGGATCACGCGCACAGAGCTTGCAGGATCGTCATTGGCGCGCTCGCGGCTGCTGGGGTGGGGCTTACGCTTATGGCAGTTTCAGTGAGCGCGCAACCTCCCGACGAGTTTCATTGTCCGCTGCGGCAGTTTTATTGGCCGTCGTTCTGGGCGGGAAAGTTTTCGTTGAATTTGGGAAGCGCTTTAATACCCGCCGAGCAAGGAACAAACCAGGTGCACGGATCCTTCAACTTGGGCGAATTGCTCGGCCTGCATGGCTTGTCCAGTTTAATTCCATTGCTGGTGGTATGGGCGGTGGCGGTTGTTTTGTGGATGTGGATCGACCGAGCCGAATTAACGAACGCCTGAGATCGTTTCCTTTTCGCCGCGTTTTCTGTCATTTCCAAATCTTGGACCGGCGCCGGAATGTCCTAAAAAATCAATCCTTTGGACGGGAACTTGAGTAACTTTGGACGGTCAAACGTGCATGGTAGGCTCGTTCCATAAGGCAGTTAGAACTCAAGGGCTTTCGGGGGAAAAATGCCGCGCCGCTGGTACGTTTACCTGCTGCTGTTTTCGTGCTGCGTTGCGCTGGTTTGTGCTAAATCGAAGCCGGCGCCAACTCCGCAGAAGAATGTAATCGTCAAGCTACCAATCACCACTTCCTCCCCGCAGGCACGTATCAGTTTCGAGAAGGCAATGCAGGAGTTCGAGCAGTACCGCGTTCCGGAAACCCTGCAGGATTTGCGGGCAGCGACCAAATCTGATCCTGATTTTGCCCAGGCTTTCATTCTGCTTTCTCGCCTTACCCCAGATCCCGCGGAACAGCTAACCACGCGCGAACGCGCCAGGCACCTGGCGGCGAAGGTTAGTCCGAGCGAGCAGTTGTTGATCCGGTGGGTGGCGGATGCGCAGGAAAACAATTACTTGCCGGCAATCAGCGCCATGAATGATTTGCTGGAAAAGTATCCGCTGGACCAGCGCCTGGCATACCTTGCCGGGGACTGGCTGATGGGCCAAAAACGCTATGAACAGGCGGTTACGGTGCTGGAGCGCGCCATCGCGTTGTACCCGGACTATGCCGCGGCGCTGAACGATCTGGCGTACGGTTACGCGGACCTGGGTAATTTCGATAAGGCTTTCGCGACCATGGACCGCTACGTCGCACTTGAGCCCGATCAGCCGAATCCGCACGATTCCTATGGCGAAATACTAAGAATGGCAGGCAGGTTCGATGCTGCTCTCGAACAGTACCGAATGAGCATTCGCATCGATCCTAATTTTGGTTCGGAAGTTGGAGTCGCCGACACTTACGCGGTAATGGGTAAGGAGCGGGAGGCGCGCGAGGAGTACGACCGCGCGATTGTTTTTGCCCCCAGCAATGCTGACAAAGTGCAGCGCGAACTGCAATCGGCAGTGACCTGGATTCGCGACAATAATCGCAAACAGGCCGGGCGTGCCTTGAGTGATGTCGCCCGCCATGCGCATTCCGCGGGCTTGGCGCAACTGGAAGCCGAGGCGCACCGCATCCTGGGAATGTATGAGTCTGACCCGAAGGAAGCGATGAAACAGTTACAAACGGCGCAGGACGTGTTGCACGAAGAGCATCAGATTTCGGCCAGCGACCGTGACGAAGAGCAAGCGCGAATCCTGCGGGTGCGCGTCACTCGTTTGATCGAAATTCACGACATGGATTCGGCCTCGAATGCGCTCGAGCGGTTGGAAACCATGGCGGGAACGATCCGCAGCGAGGTGATTGGGCTTTGTTACCACGGAGCCGCCGGTGCGGTGCTTGTGGCTCAAGGAAAATTCGACGAGGCGATACCTCATCTGGAGGAAGGCCCGACAGACCCGGAATCCATGCGGCTCTTGTGGCGTATCTACAGCAACAGTGGAGCCGCCTCTCAAGCGCAAGCGATTGCTATGAAACTTTCAGCTCTGAACCTGCCTACGGTCGAGCAAGCTTTGATCGTGCCGCACTTTCGCGTGAGCCTGGTCAGCCAAGCGGGGCAGCCGTAGGGCAAACACCCGCGCCATGCCACGCATCCCAATATTCAGTTTCGGACACGAAGAGGAGGAACCGGCTCCGCCACGGCTGAGCGGCTTCACTCCTTTCCTTACTCTCGAGGGGTTGCAACTCGGCGTTGACAATCTACGCCACGATGTTCATCTGAGCCCTAAGTTTGTAACCCAAACCCGTGCGCAGATTGCTCGTCTCATCATCCGTCACGGCGACGTGGAAGGACTGCTGGCGACCGAAGCGCCGCAGGCGCGGCAAGGCGGCCAATTCATCGGATCCCAATCGGCTCCCAAGGCGACTGCCAAGCCGGTCGGCTCTGAATTGAAGCCTCTCCTGGTGGAAATGCACACCGCGGCGCTAAATCGGGCGAAGGCCGAAGCCAGGCCATCGCTGGATTTGCTGGCTCGGGTTGCGATCGTCAAATTTCTGCGCATCGAATTGGGCCTGCAGTTTGCCCAGATCCTGGAACGCTGCCGGGTCACGCTGAAGAGTTACGAAGGCATACGGCAGCAGAAAGCGCTGGAGTATCGGGAGCGCGTAGGTGCCTTCCAGGTGGCGAAGAAAGGTATTCTGCGCAAGACCGGGCAGGAACTGTTTCGCACCCTGCGTGAAATCGAAAAAGAAACACTGGCTCGCACCCGGCGGTCGTTATTCGGAAACAGCAATAATAATGACGAGCAGTACAAACTTTTTCTTAATCCTCTGATTTTTACCTCCGATGGCTGCGACGCGTATGTCAACGCCGAGCAGTATGTGATGCTGGGTAATTTCGATACCGACCTCGATCGATTCGTCAATGTCCGAAAAATTGCCTATGAGTTCCTGCAATCTTTGAATCTGGGGACGGAAGAGGATCCAGAGCGCGCCATTAATGCCTGGCTGAATGCGCCCGAGAATGCTCTGGAACTGGTCGGTTCCGGCACTTGCGATGACACTACGCCAGAAGGGCGAGCGCAAAAGGCACGCCTCGCGACATGGCTGGGTTTGCTCGACCGCGAGAAACTCATGGAGTACGTGGTAGCTTCTTACGAAGCGGTGCCGTTGCTGGCCGAGTATTCGCCGCGCATCAACGCGCAACAATTAAAAAATGCATTGCTCTCGCGCGAAGAACGCATTCGGGTGGAAAAACTGATTGTGGAGCAAGGTAAAATTTCGCGCGACAGTTTGCAAGCTGCGGTGCAGCGAGCGGCAGGATGCCGCGGAGCGGAGCGCGGCAAAATGGCGGCGCGTTTCCTCCACGACTTCATGCGCTATCACCGCGATCTCCGGAATCTTGAGACGCTTCGCGTGGCGATGGACAATGTCAATCTAATCGCCAACGATAAAATGCGGCAGCTCTCCGCCATGAACGGGACCTTATACGAATTCCCGCTGCCGGAGGAGCAGAAGCCGACAGAAGAAAAAGTGGTGCGCCACGTGATCATCAAAGCCGACGTGCGTGATTCCTCGCGGCTTACGCGATCGCTGTTGGAGCGCGGGATGAATCCCGCCTCGTACTTCAGCCTTAATTTCTACGATCCAGTCAACAAGCTTTTATCAAAATACGGAGCCAGCAAGGTTTTTCTCGAAGGCGACGCCATCATTCTGGCTATTTTAGAACGCGACGGCGAACCTGGACTGGCAGTTGCCCGGGCCGCCGTGCTGGCGCGTGAAATTATCGACATTGTGCGGGGATACAATCAATTGCTCGAACGCGCCGGGCTGCCGGGAATTGAACTAGGCGTGGGCATTTCCTATCAGGATTCAGCACCCATGTACCTGATGGACGGCGAACAGCGAATCATGATCTCCGACGCGCTCAACGAAAGCGACCGCTTGTCATCCTGCAGCAAGCGGGTCCGGAAATCGATGAAGACCTTGGAGACTCCGTTTAACGTTTACGCATTTCAGACCGTGAGTGACGCCGACGTCGAAGATAGTCCCGACGACTTCATTCTGAAATACAACTTGAACGGCATCCGCATCAGCGAAGCCGCCTTCGCCAGGCTGAAACAGGAAATTTCCCTGCAGCTTTCCCCGCTTGAGCTGCCGCGGGCCTGGGACGGTGAAGAGTTTCACCTATGGAGCGGCCTGGTCCCGGTCGGCAACGATATCTTCCGCAAAATCGTCGTCCGCGGAAGCCGCATGCCGCAAATCGATCCCCACAACTTCTCAGTCCAGCTGTGGACCGAGCGATGGTTCTACGAGATCTGCTCCAACCCCGCCATCGACGCCAAACTCGAGGGAAAGGCCGCAGCGAAGTAAGCAAGTGTGGCGTGGGCGCCCTCGCCCGCGTTCCAATCAGCTGTCACCTATCAGCTTTTGCCTATTTCTTCCGGCTCGGGTCATCCTCGGAATTGACATAGTTGAATTGCACCGGGGCGACGCCGTGAACCTGAACCACCACTTCGCCGTTAGCCATAACGTAGTGATGCATGTCGGGATCGAGATAGGCAAAGCTACCTGCCGGAAAAGCTAGCATAGTGCTTTCGTCGAAACGGTCTCCCATGCCAACCTTCAGTGTGCCCGAGATTACCGTCACGTTTTCGCGCTTGGGATGCCAGTGTGGCGCAATACGGAATCCATCTGGCATCTTCAGACGCAGCGTGTAATCTCCGCTCGACGCCATGGGATTGCCTTCCAGCACGGCAAGTTGCGCCCCGGGCGCGACAAATGACGGCGCCGGACCATATTGAATTGCATCCGGTGTAAATGCATTCTTCTCCGCAGGAGCGGCCATCACGCTAAGTTCCCTCATCGACCACATCGCGGCTAACAACGTCAGACTCAGGAAAAATTTCCGTTTCATCGCTATCCTCCCTCAGTTCGAATTGCGAGAAACAATATCACGTACCTTTTGTCAGCTTTCAATGAGTAGGGGATCACTTTTTTGTATTTTTGGTGTATCTTCGTAGCCTGCTGGTGGCTATGGGTTTACGTGGTAGAGCGCTTTTCGCGGGTCGCGCTAAGCCGAGCGAAGTCGAGCTCGACCTCGGGCGCTACGAGCTTCGTCGTTCCGGCCGCACCATAAGACTCGAGAAGAAACCCATGGAGCTGCTGATTTTCCTGGTCCGCCGGCGAGAGCAGTTAGTTTCCCGCGAAGAAATCGTTGCGACTCTCTGGCAATCGGATGTTTTCATCGATACCGAACGGAATGTCAATAACATTGTCCGTAAGATTCGCAGGGCCTTGGGTGAGGATGCAGCCAAGCCGCGTTTTCTCGAAACAGTGGTGGGTAAAGGATATCGGTTTATTGGCCCGATCCGCGTGATTCGACCGCTGTCTGGCGGGCACGAAAATATTCAAACTTCCGACAGTGTAGCCTGGCAGTCCGACCGTTCTTCGCTCGCTGTACTTCCGCTGCGGCTTCAAGGCGACGTCAAGGATGACAACGGCCTCTGCTTAGGTTTTGCTGACGCATTGGTTTCCCGTTTGGCGAACCTGGAGGGTATCGATGTTTTGCCCACGTCTTCGATCCTGAGTGTACCAACCAATGTGAAGGCGTCCGATATGGCTTCGCGATTAGCGGTGCGGTTTGTGGTGCATGGTGCGATTCAGAGCTCCAAAGGTACTTCTCATCTATCTGTTGAATTGTTCGACTCACATTCGCGAACCAGTTGTTTTATAAGAAAATTTGTTCTTGAATTGGATCGCCCATTCGAGCACATCGACGAGATCGCCAGACAGACCGCCAGGACGCTGAAGCGTCCGCTTCAAGAATCGTGCGGGCAGAGTCGTGCCCGCTACAGTCGGGATCCAGTGGCTTATGCCGAGTTCATTCAGGGCTACCGGCTGAGTTCGACCGGCGACCCCAAACTCCTTGAGCAAGCGGCTCAGCCTCTCATGAATGCAGTCGCTCGCGATCCCCTCTTCGCTCTGGCACACGCGGTTCTTTCTTTGGTATGCGCGAAACGCCATTTCGAAACTGACCCGACCAGGAAATGGCTGGAGAAGGCGGAGTTCCACTGCCAGCGCGCTTTGGAACTCGATACGGCTCTGCCGGAAGGCCATGTAGCCAAGGCATTCCTGCTGTGGGGTCCATCCAAGAATTTCCAGCATATCGAAGCCATTGCGGAGTTGAAGCGGGCGCTCTCTCTGCAGAAGAATCTGCCTCATGCCTACAGTCGCCTGGGAACGATCCTGGCGCATATCGGTTTGCTTGATCATTCTCGTACGATGTTTGAAAGGGGCAGTTATTTCGATCCGAAGAAAGCTGTCAGCCACAGTATTGCGCAAGCGTACTTGTGGAGTGGGGAATACGAACTCGCCTGGGAAGAGGCGCAGAAATGGCGCAGGGAAAATCCGGGGAATAAGTACGCTATTAATTTCGCCATCGAATTGGCCATATTGACCGGTGAACGGGAAGAGGCCAGGCGTTTGCTGGATGAAGCCGCCAGCCTGGTGCAGGAAGAGCCCATGATTACCGCTCTTCAAGGCGTGTTGCACGCATCCACGGGTAAAACCGAGCAGGCGTTGCGCTGCATGAATCGAGCATGCACCAACCCGAAATCGTTCGGTCACGCTCACCACGCCTACTATCACATCGCCTGTATTCTTTCGTTGCTTAATCGGACGGAAGTCGCATTTCACTGGCTTGAGCGAAGCGTTGATACTGGTTTCGCCTGCTGGCCATTTTTTCTGAAGGATCCCTGCCTGAAAAACTTGCGCAGCCATACTCAGTTTGAATTGTTAGTAAGTTCTTTGCAGGCGAAGTACCCCGACCATTTGGGTCTCCCGTAAGCGAGTACGGCGCGGGCGCCCTCGCCCGCTTTCCGCGGCAATCACCTAGCCTCGGACCCTCGCCCAGGGCAGCGGTTTACAGAAATGTCGCTTCGCGGCATGATTTGTACATTCAGGGTGGGCTGTGAGCAGATGTTGAAGCTTACAACTTTGCGCAAGCACTGGCGAGGACGCCCGCTGCCTGCACGGACTAGTGTTTCAACGAGGCACTCTTTGTGTTTCCACCGCACGCGCCTTCGCCACATTTGCGGAACGCCGGCACCACCAGCGCTTGTTCCAGCGTGGGATCGTTGAGGTTGGTCAGGGTTTCGGTAGTTCGTTTTGCTCCGGCGCTGTATCCGATCTTCTGATACGCGGCTGCGAGCAGCTTCAACGACAATGGATTGCTCGTGTCTTCTTCTAAATGGGAGATAGCTTGATCGTATTTGTGTTGCGAGAATAAGACTGCCCCGGCAGCGCCGTGATAGGCACTTTCGATCAATTTGTCGTCGGCGCTTTCTGACATCTTTTCCAGCCGCGCCAGAGTGGAGTTTCCCAGATCTTTGTTGCCCATCTTCAGGGCGAGTTCTACTCGCGCTCGTAAGACCTGCGCTAGTTCCTGCGAAATGGCAATTCTCAATGCGTTCTTGCCATCTTGCGTCGCCGCTTCTGCTTTGCCCAAGTAGACCATTGCCTGCTTGGGATTCTGCTCGCACATCGCCATCTGTCGATAGGTATCAGCTTCGGCCTGACTATTTTGCCTGGTGTGGGCATAATCAGCGATTGCCTGGAACGCGTGTTGGGCGCCGTCATAATCGCCCTCACGCACATACGTCGCGGCTTCGCGCGTCCGCCACAGAATCTGTTGCAGTTCGGGCAAGGTGAATTTCTGGAATCCAATTTCGTATTCCCTGCGTGCGCGAACCTGATCGCCCATCAGCGAGTAGGTATCCGCAAGTCCGAATTGCGACGAATAAAATTCCGGATTGATCACCAGCGACGTCCGGTAGTGTTCGATGGACTGATTGAAGCGTCCCGCCAGGCGCAGAATTTCGGCGTAAGAATCCTGGGGATTAGAGTCGTTCGGCATTGACGCAACGTATTTATCCATCATCGCGAAAGCTTTGTCGAACTGCCGAATCGACGCGTAGGCGTAGCCCATGTTGTTGATCAAGCCGGCAGAGTCAGTAATTCCGGAACTCTCGTATATTGCCAACGACCGCTCATACTGCGCCTGATTCTGCAGCCACCAAGTGGTCATCCAGACTACCCACTTATCGTGCGGATACTGATTCAGCACATCGTTCATTTTTGTAATCGCGGGAATCAGCTTGTGCTCAGCCGCATCCTGGTACCACTCGATCACCAGTTGTTCCGAGTTGGTAGCGTGGTTTCTGGTGGCAAATGCTTTTTCCTGCTCCCCAACCTGCTCGGCGGAGTCGAGGCTGATCTGAGCCAGAAACTCGTGGCCCATGGCGAAATCAGGATCGATCTGCACGGCTTTGCGCAGAATTTCTATTGACTGCTCCTGCTCCACGCGATCGAGGTAAAGAGTCAGCGCCTCTTCGACAAGACGTTTCGCTTCCGGAGACTTGGTCGTTAGAGGCAATGCAGCGTTGAGCGGGTTAGTCTGGGCGGGAGCAGTTTCTTGCGCAGTGGCAGCCATGCCAATGAGGAGGCTAGCACAAGCAAAAAATGCGAACGTTCGACCCATCATCCTGATTTTGCTCATGTCTAGTTCCCCCTCAAAAAGTAACCTTGCTCCACGGGCAACTTACTATCGATCTTGACGACGTTTACATCCTGAGTGAGAGAATACAAATCCACCACACCGATGGCTCCGGGCGAGGTCGAAACAAAACGAAGGACAGCGTCATCGGTGTCGGCCACCATGATCGCGTCGCGATGAGCCAGCACAAATGCATGCGCCTGCTCGGCCGTCATGTTCAGCACCTTTCGCAAAACCAACTGCATGTCCTCTGAAGATGGATCGCGCATCACGACGGTTATTGGTTTTCCACCCGCCCAGGTACGGGTATGCGCGGTAAAGATTTTTATCAGTTCCGAGGCAGTCAGGTTCGAAGTAGGATTCGCTTTGTCAGCGACAATCGCGAACTGCTTGGCTTGAACAGCGCCCGGCAGGCACGCGACAAACATAAGGAGAGTAAGGACAAGTCGCCAATGTTTCACAATGGCGTGATTTTAGCCTTGCGCGGATTACCTCGATAGGTCACCGAAGTAACGGCCAGATTTCTTTTTTGGAACTAGCTACTGGCCGGCACGCAGGGGTGAGATCAGCAAACGGCCAGTCGATTTCTTTTTCGTATCGGATTTGTCGGGCTGATATAGCAGGTCGAGCGAACCTTCTGCCGTGGGGGAAGCCTCGGCCAAAGTCGCCGCCAGGGTGCGGAACGAGCGCGCTACATCGACATTGTCGTGAAACGCAACCGGAGAGCCTTTATCGATAGCAGGCGCAATTGCCTGATGGTTGTTGGGAATTTTCCAGAGAAGTTTGCAGCCGGTCGCAGCTTCCACATCTTCGTCGCCGAAACCTGGGATCTTCTTATATCGATTCAGCACCAGACGCACCCGATCGCGTCCGCCGCCTTCTTCGAGGTAAGAGCGCAGCCGGCCAGCACTCCACAGAGAAACCACATCGGACTGCGCCACTAACAACACTGCATTGGATAAATCGCAAAGCAGTCGCGCTGTTTGGTCGGTGCGATTAGAGCAATCAACCACAACGTAGCGAAACTGTGACACCAGCAAATCAAAAAGTCGCGCCAACTCGGCGGCGGTCGGAATGCTTTGATGAGGTTCTTGCGGGCCAGCCAGCAATTGCAGGCCATTCTTGCAAGTGGTCATCAGGCCTTGCAGCAAAGACGTATCCATGCGATGCAGATTTTGCAGCGCATCGGTGAGTCCGAAAGTCGGCCTGGCGTTGAGATGAAGAGCAGTATGACCAAGCAACGCGAAATCGACCAGCAGCACTCCGCCATGCAATTCCTGCAGCGCCACAGCGGTATTCACCGCAACCGTGGTGGCTCCGGCTCCGCCCTTGGCATTGGCGACAACAAACACACGAGCGCGTCCCGAAGTTGTGCGGGTGCGGCCGCGCGAAGCTGCGAACCGGGTGAAAGCGTCAATCATGCTTTCCGGCGTGGCGTTGCGCTCTACGTATTCGCGAGCGCCCGCACGCATCGCCGAAACAATGGTGCCCGGATCCGTCATCGGGCCTACGGCAAAAATCACAATCTCGCTGGTGTTGGAGTGGATCAGTTCAATGGCGCGCATAGCCCGCTGCACGTTTTGCGGATCGATGTCGACCAATACGACATCGGCGCGCACATCCTGAATCTGGCGCAATATGGCATCGGTCGGGCTAGTCGGGAATCCAACATGGCCGAATACATTACGGCCCATCTGCGTGCTCTCCAGCCGTTGCTGGAGGACCGTGAGCCGTTCTTTGTCCTCGGTGAGGAGGGTGACCGCTATGCCATGCATGGCTGGAATCTCAATTATCTACCTGAATGTGGATGTTATGAAGAGATGCGTACCCCGCCAAATGACTTTCGTAACGGGAGTTCCGCACTGAACTTCCCTTCAAAGACCTAAACCACACGAACTATAAGGACAACCATAGCGGAAAAACCGCGAAGTTGAGAGAGTGTCCCCGGCTATTCTACGCAAAAGCTTACCGATTGCAAAGGAATCATACGAAAGAAAATCCGCTCTAAACACTCATTTGGACACCAGGGCCTTGGAAGCCAGGCTGCCGTGCTCTTCATGCGGACGCTCGCGCAGGGCGGCGATTCGGGAAGGAGAGGAAGACACACCATCGGTCTCCGGCAGAAATTCGTATTTTTCAACCTGTACGGCTACGACGGATCCTCGACCGTGAGCGGAAGAAACCACTCGCAGAACTTTCCCGCCACACCGCACGCGCATATTCTCGGCCAGCGTGATCATCGACGGCATGACCAGAGTGATCTCCATGAGATCTGACTCTGCCATTTGCAAATCGGTGTGAAACAGCGCGCCTCGCGCACTTAAGTTTTGCGTAGAGCCGCATCCTTCGAGAGACGTCTGTGGAAGACGTACGGAAACCGGCAAGTGGAGCTCAAAACGTTGCGCAGCACGGCGTTCAAAATGAATCTGGTCGGTGCTCATAGTTTCTCCACACCAAAGCGAATGATATGTGCCTCTATACTAGAGACCAGCCTCGATTGCAACGTTCCGACTTTACCTCTTCGTCCTGCCTCTGGGAAGACTTAAATTCGGCGTGGCGAAAACGAAACGCAACCGCGGAATCGGAACGTCCATCACAGGCATCCTAAAGGAGTATAGAAAGATTCAGCTTTGAGCCATCCAGCACGCACAGCCAGTTCAGAAGAGCAAGCCTTGAAAAGAGCCGACGCGCGTGGCATTACGTTGCCCGCAACCCTGCGCTCCTTGCGTCATCGCAACTTCCAGCTTTTCTTCGGCGGACAGCTCATCTCCCTCATCGGGACTTGGATGCAGAGTATGGCGCAAGCGTGGCTTGTCTATCGGCTAACCGGCTCTTCCTTGCTTCTGGGTTCCGTCGGATTCGCCAGCCAGTTCCCCGTCTTCCTTGTCGCTCCGTTGGGCGGCATCGTGGCCGACCGCTATAACCGCCAGCGAGTCGTAATCTGCACGCAGATCGCCTCCATGATTTTGGCGCTGGCTTTGGCATTCTTGACTCTCACCGGTAGGGTTCACGTTTGGCACATCTTCGTGCTGGCGGCGCTGCTGGGCGTGGTGAATGCCTTTGACATTCCCGGCCGCCAGGCCTTTCTCGTCGACATGGTCGGCAAAGAAGACTTGATGAACGCCATCGCTTTGAACTCATCCATGTTCAACGGTGCTCGCATTGTCGGCCCCGCGATTGCCGGAATTCTGGTAGCCAAGCTGGGAGAGGGCTGGTGCTTCTTTGGCAACGGCGTGAGTTATATCGCGGTCATCGTTGGACTAATGATGATGCGAGTGCAGGGGCCGGCTCATCGCGCATCGCCCGCATCTCCGTGGGCGCACACGATCGAGGGCTTTCGCTTCGTCCGCCAGACGGCTCCAATTCGCGCCATCTTGTTGCTCCTGGGATTGGTGAGTTTGGTGGCGATGCCCTATACGATTCTCATGCCAATCTTCGCCGACAAGATTCTGCATGGCGGGGCGCGTGGACTGGGTATCCTCATGGGTGCTACGGGTGTAGGAGCTTTGCTAGGTGCGCTCACCTTGGCGGCCCGCAGCGGCGTGCAAGGCTTGGGCAGATGGGTTGCGCTTTCTTGCGGGGGCTTCGGAGTCAGCCTGATCTTGTTTTCTCTCTCCCGGAATTTTTGGCTCTCGACCATACTTCTGCTTCCGGTAGGCTTCGGAATGATGCTGCAGATGTCATCGTCGAATACCCTGATTCAGGCAATGGTGCCGGATCAACTGCGTGGACGAGTGATGGCGGTGTACTCCATGATGTTTATGGGTATGGCCCCGTTTGGAGCTTTTCTTGGAGGAGCATTAGCCGATCGGCTAGGCGCTCCATTAACGGTTTCTATGGGTGCAGTCGCCTGCATAGGAGGAGCATCATTATTCGGATTGCAGCTTCCCAAGATCAGAGTTGAAGGCCGCCAGTTGATCATCGCCCAAGGCATGACGGCCGGCACCCCTGCCGAAGAAATGACCGCCAGAATAGTAGAAGACTAGTCGCAGCTCGTATGGGGACGGGCGCCTTCGCCCGTCCAGGCAGAGCAAAGCTCCGCAGCGCGTTAGGGCTCAGAACCTGCAGGGGAGAGACGCGCCTGCATTAAAAAAACCCCGCCCAAGTTAAACTTGGACGGGGCACCCTCGAACCACTTTTTTACATCAGGCGCGGCTGCCCGCTGCCATGGCGTAAGCATTCTTCTGTCCCGAGCCTTCACGCAGCGCGTGGAAATATGCAGTGAAGCTGCGCTGCACGAAAAACATCAACGGCAGAATGAGCAGTGGAATGTACCAGGCGAAAGCATGCGCGGCCAGTTTGGCCAGGCCCGCTACGCCCGCGGCGAGTACGAAATAAGGAAACGTGAGTTGCACAATCCGTCTCCAGATCCCGAACACGTTGCCGCTTTCGGTTAAGGCGATGATCGACGCCACTGGAATGGTATTTACCAGCAAGTACGCCGCTGCTCCCAGTGCGAGGCCAAGTCCTGAATTCGGTGCCACGGCTTGCATGGTGTACCAGGCAGCCTGGGCGGCGATCAGGGTGACGGCCACGTTGAACATCAGTTTCATCGGCTTTTGCTGGGCACCCTCAGACCAGAGGCATTGCACCAGCGTTGAGGTTGCGGTGATCAGAAGCGCTTCAGCCAGGCTAAGCTCGCTGAGTGCCAGAAGGATGAACGGCAGATTCACCGACATCGATCCGGTCAACTTCGGCAGCGAGACCCTGAGCCGCGCTGCTAACAGTGCGACCAGGAAAGTTCCGGTGAAGCGTCCGTAGGCCGGGTGTCCCCAGGTCAGCGGCACCTGCAGAAGAATTGCAGTGCCGAGGACCACCATGAACCCGACAAGTAGTTTGGTGTTTGTCGAGAGTTTTGTCATGGCTAGTTCTCTCCGTCCTGGCCATCGCTATAGGCCGCAGTTGCTGTTGAGCTGCCCCAGACAATGCTGCTTCCCCAGACTATGCTGAAGCCTGAGTCCACAGTGTTGCCCCACACCACCGAGTTGCCCCAAACGATTGAGTTCGCGTTCAATACCCCGTTGCCCCAGACGATGGAGCTACCCCAAACCAGGGAGTTACCCCAGACCACCGAAGTGCCCCAAGTCACTGAGTTGGTATTGACGATGCTCACAGTGTTATTAGCGGGATTGAAAACCGCGGTCGGAGACAGAGCGACCCCGGTACCGGTATCGGTGCTGGCGAGAGCTGCGTCAACGTTGAGGTATCCCGCACCATAGGTAAAGAGATCGTACTGGTTGTCGTACTCGTTGTTGAAGACGTCCCAAGACTTGCAGTAGACGCCGAAGGCCTTCCACGCTGTCTTCATGATGCGCGCCTTCACGAGGTCCGGTGTAAGCGCGGGATTGTTCTGCAACATGAGCGCCACCGCGCCGCTAACGACGGGTGTAGCCATGCTGGTGCCGCTCAAGCGGAAATACTGGCTAGGACAGCTGGCCCCAGGTGCGCAAGGTGCCGTGGGAGTGATTTCCAGCGTCGGAAACTCCGTGTCAAGCGTGCTGTTCTTTACGAGTAACGAACCGATGCGGTTGCCAGGAGCAACGACATCCGGCTTGACGATGTGGTCAAGTAAGGTCGGCCCCTTCGAGCTATAGCTGGCGATCGCATCGTCGACTCTGGTGGCCGTTCCCATCGTTCTGGTAGCGCCCACGGTGATGACTGCGGGATCGTTACCAGGAGAACCGATGGTGGCGAAACCGTTGGTGCCCATGGAATTGTCTCGGCCATCGTTGCCGGCAGCGACCACTACGACGATGCCAGCGGCCCAAGCCTGTTCTACGGCCTGATCCAGCGGATCGACGGTATAGCTTTCAAACACCGGCCGGCCCAGCGAGAGGTTGATGACGCGGATGTTGTATTGCGTCTTCAACGTGATGGCTCGCTGAATGGCCGCGATCACCTGGCTATCAGTGCCCGCGCCATTCTGATCCAGAACCCGGAGGTTGATGATGTTAACATTCGGCGCCATGCCCACAATCGGTGAGGTGTAGCCGGAGCCTGCGGCAGAGGCGCTGCCATTTCCGCCAATGATGCCGGCGACGTGAGTACCGTGTCCGTAGGCATCGACGGCGGAGGTGTTTCCGACAACAAAGCTTTCACTGTGCACCACGCGGGTCCCGCTGGCGTTGTGGAAGTCTTTGTGATCGGCGACGCCGCTATCAATCACGGCAACACCGATTCCAGTTCCATCCAGCGCGTACTGCTGGGCGGCTACGTCTGCTTCGACTGCCGAAGCAAAGCTCTCGTAACTGTTGTCCTTGAGAGTAACTTTGCGGTCCGGCGAGACGTAAGCGATGTCTGAATCTTGCTCGAGCTTGGCAAGAGCGGAAACTGGAAGATTGAAAGCCGCCGCTTTGATGCCATGCAGTCTGGTCTTCACCGTCGCGCCGCGAGCTGCCATTCTCTGGTAGTGTTTGGCGGTAGGTATCACCTTGAACTGCACGATCACATCCACCCGATTATTCGGATGGCTGCGATCGATGTCGCGGGCAATCTTTCCGTGCGCTGTGCCTGCGCCCTGGTTGAAGAGCTGCGCTGGCGTTACAGCAAAGCTCGCTGTAGCCAGGACGACGGGAATTGCAAAGCGCAATAGCGCCGTCCGCATGCCCTTCCATTTTTGAGTTTGTAAGTTTCTCGGTTTCATTGATGGGTCGCTCCGATCCTTCCCATAACTTGTCATGTGCTGTTAGCTGCCCCAAACGGCTGATGCAATCAACGAGACAGCATGGTTAAAAATCCTGTGGGGAACGATTTGGACGACTTCATAGGCCAGAACCGTTAAAACTGCCAGCCATCCGATTTTGTTCTTCATCTGCACGTAAACACTCCTCACAAAGTGATCTACTTCGCTACTGATAATGCAGATGGGGTGCCAAAGGGCTGACACGCTAAGTCTCTTGGGATCAATCAGTTAGACTCTAGCAGCCGATGAATTGGCGGGGACAGATTGGCCTGCAGACGGAGAGACGTAGGCCCTATACCACTGTAAACAATAGGGATCGACGATTTGCCCAGCAATTGGGACAAGTTGTCCCCGATCTGCTGCTTAAACAGCCATCCTTCTATATGCCGCGGATTGTGGAGGACCGGCGTCTCGTCCGTTTAGCCGCGCTGCATCGTTTTCAATGACTTACGGCATGGCTGGAGGGACACCTTTGGCGAGTGCCTAGCTAACGGCTTTGCGCCGGAACTGCGACAGCCCAGTCGCGAGAAAAAGCACGTCAAATAAAGTTAACGCGATCAAAACCGCTATCACCGGGATATGCGGAAATTGGGGAACGAGCGTGCCCCGCAAGCCTTCGCTCGCGTAAACCAGCGGATTCAGCAGCACGATTTTCTGCAGGATAGGAAAATGCGCCAACGCGCTCCAAGGATAATAAGTGCAGCCAAAAAAGATCATCGGCGTCAAAACCATGCTGAACATCAGGCCTATGTGGTTTTGATCGATGCTGCAGCCGAGGGCAAGCCCCCCACAGGCAGAAAAGAGCGCCACCAGCACTGTAACGCAGGCGAAGCTCAGAGGAGACCGCAGGTTCAACTCAACTCCCGGACGGAGCAACAACCAAGCCGCTGGAATAACGACAAGGCCCGCGAACAACGCTTGAATCGCCCCAAAGAAAACCTTTTCGATGGCCAGCCATGAAATCTGTATCGGCGCCAGCAGACGATCTTCGATCTCCCGAGTGAACTGAAATTCGCCAATCAACGGCATGGCCACCGCCCACACTCCGGTGAAAACCATGCTGATCGCCATGATTCCCGGCAACAGCAGACTTTTGTAAGCGACCGGCATGTAGCCGCTGCTCACCATTACTCGCCCGAAGATGAAGACAAACATCATCGGCTGTAAAAAAGTCTGCAGCAGCAAAGGAATAAGGTTGCGCCGAGCCACATGGGCATCACGGCCCAGCAGGGCCAGAAAAGTCTTCCAGTTCATTCGCGCAAACTCCTTCCGGTGTGGTGCAGAAACAAATTCTCCAGGCTGGGTTCGGAAATATGAACGTCGCACAATTCCGCGCTAGCCAGCGCAGCGAGACTGGCGATCTCAGGAACCAGCGAGCCGCCGCGATCGGCATAGACATCGGCGGAGTTGCCGTCGGTCGCACGAACTTCGGTGACCCCGGTCAGGTTCTTAAGACGCTGCAATAACTCGGGAGAAAAATGCCCAAATCGCAAGCGCAATAGGAATCCGCCGGGGACAGCGGCCTTCAACTCGCGAGGAGTACCCAAGGCGATGTTACGGCCGTGGTCGATAATAGCCAAACGCTGGCAAAGCGCATCCGCTTCCTCCATATTATGGGTGGTAATAAGAACGGTCTTCCCGCTCTGATTGTATTCACGAATGATTTCCCAGAGCAGTAACTTAGTTTGCGGGTCGAGGCCGGCACTGGGTTCGTCGAGAAAAAGCACCTGCGGGTCATGCATCATGGCGCGCGCGATGGACAGACGCTGCATCATGCCGCCGGAAAAGCCGCGCACCAACTGATCGGCGCGGTCGCGAAGTTGAAAACGATCCAGCAACGCGTCCGCGCGTCGGGATCGCTGCTGAGCATCGATACCGAAATAAGCGCCGTGGAATAGAAGAATCTCGCGAGCGGTCAGAGCAAAATCCAGGTTGGGACGCTGGGATACGACTCCAATCAGTCGCTTGACCGCAACCTGTTCCGCCCAGACATCGTGGTCGCCAATCCACGCCTGGCCGCTCGTCGGCCGTACGCGGGTGGTAAGGATTCCCACCGTGGTCGACTTCCCCGCACCGTTCGGTCCGAGCAGACCAAAAATCTCGCCGGGAAGAATCTGAAGAGACAGGCCATCGAGAGCAACAATTTCCGGCTTAGGCTGTTTCTTGCCTTTGCCGCGCCCGAAAGTCGGGGCGAAACCACCGCCACCCGAAGCGAGCGGAGGCGGTGAAGTGAACACCTTGCGCAGATCGACAGTTCGGATACCAGCCAGCATCAAACGTCCTGCCAAGAACGGGCGAGACGCCCGTTGAGTCCATCCGATAGAACCAGAGGGATGTGATGCTTGTCAATTCTTGAGAAAAGCGATGATGGAAGACGGGCGTCTCGCCCGCCGTCAGCTACCTTCGACGGATGCCGCTTGTGCGTTGACTTCGCGCAGCCGCCGCTCAAGAAATCGGCGCTCCGCATCATTAGTGACCAGCGCCAGCGCGCGTTGATAGCTTTTTGCCGATTCGTCCGCGGAGCCCAGACGGCGCAGCAGATCCGCGCGGGCAGCATGCAGCAGATGATAGTTGGCGAGGTCATCGGTTGCTGCTAATTGATCGATCAGATCGAGGCCGGCTTGGACACCCTCCGCCATAGCCACAGCCACCGCCCGGTTCAGCGAAACGATGGGCGAAGGCTGCACACGCTCCAGCAGATCGTAGAGCCGGACAATCTGAGGCCAATCTGTTTCTTCGGGTCGCCTTGCCTGACAATGAACGGCGGCGATTGCCGCTTGCAGTGCGAACGGGCCGGGTCCTCCGCGAAAAGCCTCGCCGACCAGCGGCAGAGCCTCGGCAATCTGACGGCGATCCCAGCGGCTCCGGTCTTGTTCTTCGAGAACAATGATATCGCCGGCATCGTCCACCCGGGCCTCGCGACGCGCGTCGTGCAGCAGCATGAGTGCGACCAAGCCGGTGACCTCCGCCGGTGGCTGCGGCATCATTAGCGACCTGAGCAGCCGTCCCAGTCGAATAGCTTCCGCGCAAAGGTCGGTCCTAACCAGCGGCCCCACACGAGTGGCCGCATAACCTTCGTTAAAAACCAGATAGATGACAGTCAACACTGCCTCGATCCGGGCAGACATGTCGGTTGTCTCGGGTACGCGATACGGGATGCCTGCGTCCCGAATCTTGCGTTTGGCGCGGACCAGCCGTTGAGCCATGGTCGCCGAAGGCACAAGGAATGATCGTGCAATTTCGTCGGTTTCGAGGCCGCACAGCGTGCGTAAGGTTAGCGCTACCTGCGCCTCGAGCGCGAGCGCGGGATGGCAACATGTGAAGATCAGGCGAAGGCGGTCGTCGGGAATTTCGTTGCTATCGTAATCCGGAATTTCAACGGTCCGCAATAAACCGGAGTTGGCGTAGGCTTCAACTTTTTCCTCGAAACGGGCATTGCGCCGCATGCGGTCGATGGCCTTGTGCCGAGCTGTCTGAATGATCCATGCGCGCGGAAATTCTGGTACGCCCGATACCGGCCATTGATCCACCGCAGCGGCAAAGGCTTCCTGCGCCGATTCTTCGGCGAGGTCGAAGTCACCGATAAGACCGATCAGGGTAGCGACAATCCGGCCCCAATCAGAACGATACAGCGATTCGACGGCTTCACTGGCTTGGAACGACATGCATTGATTGTAATAATGTTTTGAGCGGAGTGTCGATTTTGACCTAAGTCGTTCGATCTACTTGTGAAGGCGCACAAATTCAAACACAAATGGAGAAAGAGCAATGCGATGCATGGTGATAGTCAAGGGCAGCAAGGAATCCGAGGCGGGAGTTCTTCCCGGCCCGGAGCTTCTTAATGCCATGGGAAAATTCAACGAAGAACTGGTCAAAGCCGGGGTAATGTTGGCGGCTGAAGGACTGCAGCCAACTTCCAAGGCCAAGCGCGTAAAGTTTTCCGGCGCCAAGCCCACCGTCATCGACGGCCCCTTCGCTGAAACCAAGGAATTGATCGCTGGCTTTTGGCCATGGCAGGTGAAATCAATGGACGAGGCCATCGAATGGCTAAAACGCAGTCCCTTCGGAGGCGGCGCGGAGGTCGATATTCGCCCGCTATATGACATCGAAGACCTGGACCCCGTATCTACGCCTGAGATTAGAGAACGAGACCAGCGCCTGCGCGCGCAGCTTGCTGGCAAAAAATAATAACCCCGGCAGAACAATTATTATTTGTTGCCGTCTAAGTTAGTTTGGCCGAAATATGCCGGGCCAAAAATATTTCTGCTGGATGTCGATCTGGCCATCTGCCGTTCGACTTATTAATGGAGGCGCACGAAAATGAGGTACATGTTGCTGATCTATGGCGACGAACAGGCCTGGACCGAGGCTGAGCGCCAGCAATGTTACGGCGAGTCCACGCAACTCGCGCATACGCTCAAGGCGAATGGCCAGTTTGTGAGTACTTCCCCTCTACAGCCCGTGTCGACTGCGACCAGCGTTCAGGTGCGCAACGGCAAGCGAGTGGTGACTGACGGCCCATTCGCAGAGACACGCGAACAACTTGGCGGCTACTACATGGTCGAGGCCAAGAATCTCGACGATGCCATCGACATTGCCGGACGAATTCCGGCCGCGCGCAAGGGTACGGTCGAAATCCGGCCAGTGGTAGAAATTCCCGGCCTGCCCGGGGATAATTAATTCAATCTTCATTCAAAAATAAGGAGAAACAAAATGGAAACAAAACCTACGCACGAACAAGCAAAACTCCACCTCCAGGTCTTTGAAGAGCGCCGCGATGCCCGGCTTCGCCAGGCCCGCGACTGGTTCATGAAGAACTACTTCGCAGACACCTTCGAAGAATCCATGCGAATCGCCGCGCCGATGACAGAAGGCGGCACCAATTTCATGATGGTGGTCAGCTATTGGGATCAGACCTGCGCCTTGCTGAATTATGGTCTGCTGCACGAAGACCTGTTCTTCGAAACTACTGGTGAATTTTTCGGAGTCTGGGAGCGTGTCAAGCCGATCATCCCCAAGGGTCGAGAAATGTTCAAGAATAAACAGTTCCTCGGCCACCTGGAAAAAGCTGCCCAGCGCTACGAAACCTGGATTGAAGCCCGCAATCCCGGCAATGTTGCTGCCATGCGTCAGTTTATGCAACAGATGCGAACGCAGATCACAAAAGCAGCGTAGAGGCTGACGACGTAGCCCTTAGCAATCGAGCCTGCGCAGGCGCATTGCACGGCGGCGCAGGCTCACTTTTAGTTCAAGGAGTCACCATGTCAAAAGGAAGCAGCACATTCAGCGGCTTTTCACACAAGAGATATATAGGAATGCTGGCAAGCTCAATCCTGTCAGTGTTAGCTCTGGCCCTGATGGTAAGCGCGGCTACGTCGGACCCTCCAAAGTCAACCGATCCTCGCGACAAGCTGAATATCTGGGAGGGCCGCTGGAAGGAACAAGTCGAAACCAAAGAGACTCCGTACAGCCACGCCGCTTCCGTGCCGTCCCATATTACGTGCTCGTGGACAGCCGACCGGGGCTACATGGTCTGCGAGTACTTGAGCGAGAAAGCAGATCCGGCGGAAGGCCGGCCGTCCGACCATCTGACGATTTTCACCTACGACGACAAAGACAAGGCTTACAAGCATCTTGGCATCAGCAAGGATTACAAAACGCTTGAGGAAGCCACGACCATCGAGGGGAATTTCTGGCACTACACCTACCAACTCCCGGGGGATAAAGGCGAGAAGCTTGATTTGCGGGATTCGTACGAGTTCGTCACGCCGGAGAAACGGATCACACGCATCGAGGTCAGCGCTGACGGTGGCAAGCATTGGACGCTGCTGTCGGAATCTGTGGGGATAAAGGTTCAATAGCAGCGCCGTCGCCCTGGTCGCCATAGGGTTTTACCCGCATCGCAGGAGGATCAATGAGCCGAAACATGTTCAAGGCAATCGGAGGGGGAGCTTTCACGCTCGCTGTCATGCTGGGAGCAAGTTGGCAAGCGCAGGCGCTGGATGCCAAAACAGCGTATGCGGGCATGGCCCCGCTTGAGCAATACCTGATGACAGATCGAAATGCCGAGATAACCTTGGCCCGCAGTGCGGCCCCAGAATCCATCTCGCGGGAAGCCGAGGTCTTGGTGCTCGGACGGCATGGTTACGAAACTGCGGTCAAAGGCAAGAACGGCTGGGTGTGCGTTGTGGAGCGATCGTGGATGGCTCCGTTCGACGACCCTGAGTTTTTGAACCCCGATCAGCGCCTTCCGCTTTGCCTCAATCCGCCGGCCGCACGATCCCACTTGCCACTCACTTTCAAAATGACAGAGTTGGCATTTGCGGGCCAGTCCAAAACTCAGATGTTCGACAGTATCAAGGCTGCATTCGACAAGAAAGAACTGCCGCTGCCGGAACCTGGCGAAGTGTGCTACATGATGTCGAAGCAACAGTACTTTGGCCGCAAACACGGAAACGCAGACCCTCATTTGATGTTTTGGGTTCCCAAAACAGACGATATATTTTGGGGCGCAGGTCTCCCTGGCTCCCCGGTGTACGTGCATCAATACTCTCCGGAGCCGATCACCGAGTTCATCATTTCTGTGTCCAAGTGGTCGGATGGAACGGCTGCACCTACGGACTGATGGACGAATCTCGGCGTGCTCAAGTCATAGCCATGTGAATAGAACTGTCGAAATCTTCAGGAGTAAATCGATGAACCGAAAACTAGTCAACGCAATCGCATGTTTCGCGCTACTAGTCGTGCTGGGCGGTGCGGGGAAAGCGCTGGATGCCAAAACACCGTATCCAAGTATGGCCCCGCTCGACCAATACGTGATGGCGGACCGCACCGCGGAGATAGCGCTGGCACGCACCGCCGCCCCTGCGTCGATATCCCGTGACGCAACGGTCGTGATTCTTGGGTCCCATGGTTATGAAACCGCTGTCGAAGGCAAGAACGGGTTCGTCTGCATCGTTGAACGAGCTTGGATGAACCCGTTCGACAGTCCCGAGTTTTGGAACCCTAAGAATCGAAGTCCGATTTGCTACAATCCGCCCGCCGCTCGCACGGTGCTGCCGATCACTTTGATGAGGACAAAATTGCTATTGGCGGGAAAATCGAAAGAAGAAGTCAAGGAGAGTGTCAAAGCCGCGATTGACAAAAAGGAACTACCGCCGCTCGAAGCTGGCTCGATGAGCTACATGATGTCCAAGGACGCGTATCTTACTGACGCGGGCAACCACAACATGGCCCATCTTATGTTCTACACGCCGCTCGGTACCGTATGGGGCGCGAATGTGGTGGACTCCTCAAATGAACTGTCAGAACCGTTCCCAGGATCCCCGCTCTTGCTGGCTCCATCGTATAAAGGCAACCCGGAACCGATCGACATGTTCCTGATGCCCACCGGCATCTGGTCCGATGGAACGCCTGCACCGGCAATGTGAACAACGCCAGAATGAAGCGAAACCGAATGCAATGGTGCAATTGATGCCACCTCCAAAGGGAAAGAGGAGGTCGGATGGAACGGCTTGATGCTCACTGACGTCCGCTCTCGGCGGTGCAATCTCGTACAAATTAACGGTGAAACATGCAAAAAATAACTCCATTTTTGTGGTTTGACAGTAACGCGGAAGAGGCTGCAAACTTCTATACTTCGATTTTCAAGAACTCGAAAATCCTGAACGTTGCCCGTTACGGAGATGCCGGTCCGGGACCAAAGGGATCCGCAATGACGGTAACTTTCCAGCTTGAAGGGCAACAATTCATAGCATTGAACGGCGGCCCGCATTACACTTTCTCTCCAGCCATATCGTTCTTTGTTAACTGCGAGACGCAAGCCGAAGTTGACGAGTTGTGGGACAAGCTCACGGCTGGCGGAAAAGACGTCCAATGCGGATGGCTGCAAGACAAATTCGGCGTATCGTGGCAAATTATTCCCAAGCAATTGATGGAACTGATGAGCGACAAAGATCCGGCGAAGTCGCAGCGAGTGTTCAAGGCCATGCTGCAAATGAAAAAAATTGATGTTGCAGGCTTGCAGCGAGCCTGTCGCGGTGAATAAATGCGCGGCGAATAAATGCGCCGCGACAAATAAAGAGGAGCGAAGCATGAGCAAGGTACGGGTTCTCGTGGGTACACACAAAGGCGCATTCATCCTGACCTCCGATGGCAAGCGCGACAAGTGGGAGGTTAGCGGTCCGCATTTTGCGGGCTGGGAAATTTACCACATGAAAGGATCGCCCGCGGATCCAAATCGCATTTATGCCTCGCAAACCAGTGACTGGTTCGGACAAATCATTCAGCGCTCCGACGACGGCGGCAAAACCTGGCATCAGCCGGGAACACCTCCGGGGACGCCGCTTCCACAATTTCCAGCTAAGGCCAGCAACAAGTTCGTCTACGATGCTTCCGAGAGTGGCAAGCCGCTTACCACGCACCAGTGGTACGACGGAACGCAGCATCCATGGGAGTTCAAACGCGTCTGGCATCTGGAACCGTCGCTCGACGACCCCGGCACGGTTTACGCTGGTGTGGAGGATGCCGCTATCTTCCGCTCGACCGACGGCGGCGAGAGTTGGAAGGAACTCTCCGGACTGCGCGGCCATGGCACCGGGCCGAAGTGGCAGCCGGGCGCGGGCGGCCTGTGTCTGCATACCATCATTCTGGACCCGAGCAATCCCAAACGCATGTTCATTGCGATCTCAGCCGCGGGTGCTTTTCGTACTGATGACGGCGGCAACACCTGGAAGCCGATCAATCAGGGGCTGCGTTCGCCGTACATTCCCGATCCAAAAGCCGAAATTGGGCACTGTGTTCACCATGTCGCGATGAACCCGAAGCGGCCGGGCGTGCTGTTCATGCAGAAGCACTGGGACGTGATGCGCAGCGACAACGCGGGCGACCAATGGGTTGAAGTCAGTGGAAATCTGCCCACCGACTTCGGCTTCGTCATCGATGTCCATGCACACGAACCGGAAACCGTTTTCGTTGTCCCCATTAAAAGCGACTCGGAGCATTATGTACACGAGGGCAAGCTGCGCGTGTTCCGCAGCCGCAGCGGCGGAAATGAGTGGGAGGCGCTGACCAAAGGTCTGCCGCAAAAAGATTGCTACGTCAACGTGCTGCGCGATGCCATGGCCGTCGATTCGCTCGATAAGTGCGGCATTTATTTCGGCACTACCGGCGGGCAAGTCTACGCCTCAGCCGATGCGGGAGACAACTGGAACCCCATCGTGCGCGATCTTCCGGCAGTGTTTTCAGTCGAGGTGCAAACCCTGGCGTGAGAACCAGCAATTACGTGATTTGTCTCCCCTCCGGAGAAAGATATACAATAGCAATGTATATCATTTGTGATCGGAGGCAGTATGCAAGTTTCAAGATGGGGCAACAGCCTCGCCGTGCGGCTACCGTCTGAAGTTGTGGAAGCTCTCAATTTGAAAGAGGGCGACCAGATCGAAATCAAGATCGCGAACACGCGGAAATTTGAAGTGCGCCGCGATCCCACCCGACAGCGGGCTCTCGAACGCTTGCGCCGGCTACGCCGCCCTTTACCGGCTGGGTTCGTATTCGACCGGGCAGAGGCGAATGCCCGCTAAACATTTTCTCGACACCAACGTATTAATCTACGCGGTGGCGAAGAACGACCCTCGTGCCTCCAAATCCGAGGCACTGCTCGCAAGTGGCGGGATTGTAAGTATTCAATCGTTGAACGAGTTCGTCTCGGTGGCACGCCGCAAGCTGGGCATGCCGTGGAAAGAGGTAAAAGATTTTTTGGACCTCATTTGCATTCTGTGCCCCGACCCAGTTCCTATCTCGCTCGATACGCATAAATTAGCATTGGCCATCGCAGAAAGGCATGGATATGGTATCTACGATGCACTAATCGCCTCTGCCGCTCTGGAGTCTGGCTGCAAGACGCTTTACTCCGAAGATTTGCAGGATGGGCAGATCATCAATCGGCAACTTACAATTCGAAATCCTTTTCGATGACGCTGGATTGAAATCTGCCCATACGGAGGAGCTTGTTCTGGACGACGTTTCTACGCGAGGGCAACAATGACGATCCGAGTTATGCTTCCGCAACATCTGCGAACGTTGGCGCACGTCGGCGCTGAGGTGTCGATCGAGGTCGAGAGTCCGGCGTCGCTTCGCTCTGTCCTTGATGCGCTTGAGGCTGCATACCCAATGCTGCGCGGAACGATTCGCGATCACGTCACCCTTCAGCGCCGGCCATTCTTGCGATTCTTTGCCTGCGAGGAGGATCTCTCGCACGAACCGCCGGAGACGCCGCTGCCTGCCGCAGTCGTATCGGGAGCGGAACCCCTCATCATTATTGGAGCGATTGCCGGCGGCTAGACCGGAGTTAAACCGTAACAAGAAACATTTTCACCTCCCTGGCAAGATGCACCCGACGCGAGTACCCTATTCATTCGCTACCGCGCAATCCGTGAAGGAGGAATGCAAGTGAAGCGATGGATGGTGTGTGCGGTTCTCGCACTCGCAGTCACGTCAGTCTCCGCCCAAGCTCCGAGCCCGAGCGATCCGTATAAACCAATCTTGGACCGCTTGGAATCGCTGACTACTCAGCCATTGCCCGACTGGCGATTTCATGCGGACGTACCGCATCCCGAAGACCCGTCCCCTGATGACTCGGGATGGCAGACAGTGCGAGTGGGAGACAAATGGTCGACCGGGCCGCGCGTGCTGCGCCGCTGGATCGAGATTCCCGAGAAGATCAACGGTTACGCAGTGCAAGGCGCGCGCGCCAGGTTAGATATGAGGATCGACTTCAATTGGAATAATAAAGGTCCCGTCACGATCGCTGTTTTTTCCAACGGATCGCTAGTGTCGCGAGGCGATGACGACATGCAGCAGCCGATTCCACTGACGGAAAATGCGCGGCCGGGACAGAAATTTCTGATCGCAGTGAGGATCGATGCGCCAGAGGTGGAAACTTTATTTCATCACGCTCAATTGACGATTGAACCGGCCGCTGGCCGGCCTGATCCGGCGATGTTGCGAATGGAAATTCTGGCAGCCCGGCCGATGATAGCGGCGTATGAAGAGGGTCGCGCAGAACGCCAGCAGCAACTTGATTCCGCAATCAAAACCATCGACTTCTCACCGCTCGATAAGAATGATCAGGCCGGCTTCGATGCGTCTCTTAGGCAGTCGCAGAGCCGACTGCAATCATTGAATCCATGGCTAAAACAGTTCACCGTTCGCGCGATCGGGAATTCGCACATTGATATGGCTTGGCTGTGGCCGTGGACGGAGACGGTCGAAGTCGTGCGCAACACGTTCCAGAGCGTTCTGGATTTAATGCGCGAATATCCCGATTTCAAATTCACCATGTCTTCGGCGCGAACCTATGAATGGATGCAGGAAAAATATCCAGACATGTTCGAGCAGATCAAGCAACGCGTGAAAGAAGGCCGCTGGGAGGTCATTGGCGGCATGTGGGTTGAGCCTGATCTGAATATGCCGGACGGAGAATCGCTGGTGCGTCAGATTCTGGTGGGCAAACGATATTTTCAAAAGAACTTTGGCGCCGACATCAAGATTGGCTGGAATCCCGATTCTTTTGGATACAACTGGCAACTCCCACAAATCTACAAGAAATCGGGCATTGATTATTTCGTAACCAGCAAGCTGCTGTGGGCCACCGACTACACGAAATTTCCCTACCGGTTATTTTGGTGGGAAGCGCCCGATGGAAGCCGCTTGCTAACCTATTTCCCACACGAATACGCCAATCAATTCGAAACCGAGCAGATGACGAAAGATCTGTCGTTATATGCTCCGTCGATCTACGGGAGCAAATTTCACGATTCGCCGCAGATGCTTTACCTCTACGGAATCGGCGACCACGGCGGCGGTCCGACGCGCACCATGCTCGATCAGGCGAATCGTCTTCGCGATCCGAGTACAGTTTTCCCAAGAATCGACTTCAGCACCGCCAAAGATTTCTTCGCCGACCTCAACCAGGAACTTCCAAATCTCAAAGTGCCGATCTGGAAAGACGAGCTTTATTTTGAATATCACCGTGGCGTGTACACCTCGCAAGCGGACACGAAACAACGTATCCGGCACGATGAGGAGTTGATGCTGGATGCTGAGAAGTATGCCTCGCTAGCGTCGCTGCTTGGCCAGCCTTACGCTCAAGATCAATTTCAATTGGCTTGGAAAAATCTATTATTCGATCATTTCCACGACGTGATGCCGGGTTCCGGAATCGCGGTGAATTACCTCGACGCCAAGCGAAATCTGGAAGATGTTGCCCGCTCCGCGAAGGAAATCACGGACGGAGCGCTGGATGAAATTCTGGTTCACGTTAAGACCAACGGTGACGGTGTCGCGGTTGTGATTTTCAATTCTCTTTCGTGGCCGCGAAAAGAGGTAATCGAGACTGAGATACAACTTCCCAGCCCAGCTAAACAGGTTGAGGTGGTCGATGCTGCAGGCCACCCAGTTGAGTCCCAGTTGCTTACCATGGACTCTGCCACGAACCGCGGACGGCTGCTCATCCTTGCGAATACGCCGGCACTGGGCTACGTGACTTATTTTGTGCAGCCCGCCGCCAAGACTGGCAGCTCTGCTCTGGATGGCCAAGCGGTGCAGGCTTCCGGCGAGACACTTAGGAATGCCTACATCCAAATCAAAGTCGATCCGCAAACCGGATGCATCACCAGCCTGATCGATCTGCGAAGTCAAATAGAAGCGCTCGCTCCCTCCGAAACCGATAGCGGCGGCCCCAAGACCTACGCTTGCGGAAATTTGTTGCAGGCTTTTTACGACAAACCGCAAAAATGGGATGCGTGGAACATCGACGCTGATTTCGAGAAACAACATTGGGATTTGGATAAAGCCGACGAAGTTAAACTAATCGAGAGTGGCCCACTGCGCGCCGTAATCCGCGTCAAGAAGCATTTTCAGAATTCAGCGTTCGTGCAAGACATCACCATGTACGCAGGAGTGCCGCGGGTCGACGTGAAGATGCAAGCCGAGTGGCACGAGAAACATATTCTGCTGAAAGTGGCATTCCCTCTGAGCGCGCACAGCGATAAGGCCACCTTTGAAATTCCTTATGGCTCGATCGAGCGTCCGACGACGCGCAACACGCCAGCGGAACAGGCCAAGTTTGAAGTGCCAGCCCAGCGATGGGCCGATCTTTCCGACGCTAAGCACGGCTTCAGCCTGCTCAACGACAGCAAGTACGGATACGACGTCAAGGGCAACGTGCTGCGCCTATCGTTGTTGCGTTCGCCGGAATGGCCCGATCCGCATGCCGATGAAGGCCATCACGAATTTACTTACGCTTTGTATCCGCACGCCGGGAGTTGGCGAGACGCCCAGACCGTCCGCCGCGGTTACGAACTGAATTACAAAATAATCGCTGTGCAACCCCACAAACATGAGGGGAGGCTTCCCCACGAATATTCTTTCGTCGGAGTCGAGCCCGACAACGTAGTGCTCACCGCCATCAAGAAATCAGAAGACGATGACTCGCTCGTCCTGCGCTTTTATGAGTGGGCGGGCAGAGAAGCGGACGTGAAACTCCGCGTCCCACCGGGAGCGCAGTCGGCGGAGGAAACCGATCTGATGGAGAAACCGATCGGCGATCTTGTCGTGCAGAATGATTCTGTCATCGTGCATACGAAGCCGTATGAGATCAAAACGGTAAAAGTCCGATTTGCGCCGCGCCATAGCGCAATCGCGACGCCTGAAGGCGCGACTGGCCTGGAGTAGTTCGGCATCGCTGAAGCGAGGCCCTGATACGAATCAAAGGCTTTGTCATCCTTCGCGAAGCGAAGGATCTATGTACTCTAGGGGCGCTACGCGAACGCGCTACTGTCCTTCGCCTTTATCAATCTTGCTGGCGACTTTCACACCGCTCAGTCCGCTGACATATTTGGCGATGCCGCGGTAGAGCGATTCGGCAATTTTCTGCCGATAGTCCCCGGTTTCCAGGCGATGCTCATCCCCGGGATTGCTGAGGAAAGAAATTTCCGCCAGGATCGACGGCATGTTGGCTCCGATGAGCACGATGAATGGAGCTTTCTTCACGCCACGGTCGCGTTGCCCGGGACTCTTTGCCGCCAGGCCAGTGTGCAGAGAACGCTGAACGTCGGTGGCGAACTCCTGCGATTCTTCGATCTTCTCTTTCAACGCAATCTTCTTAACCAAATCCTGCAACTCGTGAATGGATTTCTCCGAGACCGCGTTTTCGCGGGCTGCAACTTCGAGCGCTTCCGGCGACGAAGTGAAATTCAAGTAGTAAGTTTCCACTCCGCGCGCATCCGGATCGTGGCTCGAATTCGCGTGCACCGAAACAAAAAGATCAGCGGCTTCCTGATTTGCGATCGCAGTTCGAGTCTCGAGCGGGATGAAAGTATCATCCTTACGCGTGTAGATGATTTCGGCACCCAGTCGCGTTTGCAGCAGCTTGCCGAGGCGGCGGCTGACGTCGAGCACCAGGTCCTTTTCCTCCAGGCCAGTGGGCCCGATGGTACCGGTGTCGTGGCCTCCATGGCCGGGATCGATCACGATTTTCCCGATCTTCAATCCCAGCGCGCGAATCAGGGAGCGGTCTCCACTCGCGGTCGGCTGCGCTTCGCGCATGTCAAAGTCAGCTGCTGCAGACTTGCGCTTGCTTTTGCTGCCGCTCTTGGCGTGGTCGGTGGGCAGACTCGGAATTGTGTCAACGCTTGCAGGTTTGATCTTTCTGAGATCGATAGAGTCGAGGTTAGCCGCGTCTTTATTAGTGTCCTGCGCGAGCGGCTCCGGTTGTTCCGGGCCGTCGCTGTCCGCATCAACGATGGTCTTCTTTACGCCGTTGCTGATCACCACCGAGTTGCGGCGGACCGATTTCTCAACAGAAACTTTCTCCGCTGATAAAACTTCTCCGCTACTGCGATCAGAAACACTCGCCTCGGAAGAATTTTCGCCGTCCGCAGTTGACTTCGTCCTCATCGCTGCAGCAGCTGTGAGGGGCTTGTTATGAATATCGATGATAAGCCGCGGCGGATTATCTACCAGCGACGCGTCGAACTCCGACAGTTCGTCGAGATCGAGCACAACACGCGCCCGTCCGGCTTTGAACTGCGCGGTGCGAATGTCTTTCAGCAGGCCATCACCTACATCGAAGGTCCTGCCGGCCAGCTTGGAATCTAGCTCCGTATTAAGCAGATCAAAGAAAATGCGGTCAGGCGCTTCAATTCGTTGTGACTCGAACTTCACACCCTGTTCAAGATCAATCGCCACCCGCGTATAGTCAGGTGTCGACCAGTGCCGAATTCCGATGACCCGCGACGGCTTGCGAGAGTCCGCCACTTCAGTTTGATTGCCAGAATTATTCTGAGCGCTTTCGGAAACGGCGTCTGAATCGGCCTCCCCGCTCGGCCTCGGCGCTTTCGCATCCTTATTAGCAGCTCTTATGTCCTTTTGTGAGCGGCGCGTCGGCTGAGCCGGTTCGGCAAGCGCCTGCCGCGCAGCCTCGGCGAATTGATTACGCGGATATCGCCGCAAAAATTCTTCAAACGTCGCATCAGCGTTCTTCTTGTCGTGCAGATCGTCTTTGTAGATCTCACCAATCCTGAACAGGGCGTCGAAGCGGAACTTGCTGCCAGGATACTCCCGGCGCAAAAATTCATACTGCTGAATAGCCGATCGCAAGTCATCGGAGTCATCGAAGCGCTGCCCCATTTCCTCGGTCATCTGGGCAGCGGCAACTACGCTGGGATCGGCGCGTCCGGCAGTAGGCGCTCCGAGATAAATCCTCCGATAGGCATTGATCACGCGTTCATAATCAAGGCGCGTGCGTTTCTCCAGAGGCTGACCCTCTAATGCATCCTGCATCCGTTGCGCAGCGGCAAATTGCGAGTCGGCCCAGGCGCCGGACTTATGAACGCGCGCAACAGCCAGAGCAGGCAGCAATAGCGCGAACAGAGCCGCACTCCAGCGCAGCACGCGTTGAATTCGCTTTGAATCCATCAATTGAACGGCCGTAATCGCTATCGCAAATTAAGAACGAGTACCTGGGATGACTGGGAGCTTGCTCGTCAACCAACCTGCACGTAATTATTCTGTGTTGCTGATGTGGAGCACGCCCCGGGCGTCCCTCTCCACATGAATTGGATCATGCATGGGGCTCTCCAGAAAGTGAGAACCTGGGTCCGATCCTCCGTAGTACAGTTGCGTGATCCGCTTGACGTAGTTGCGGGTTTCGGCAAAATGCGGCACTCCGGCACTGCGCGCCACCGCTCCCTGCCCCGCGTTGTAGGCGGCGAGTGTCAGTTTCACGTCGCCTCCGTAGCTCTCCATGAGCTGCTTTAAATGACGAACCCCTGCGTCCACATTTTGTTGCGGATCAAACGGATTTTCCACCTTCAACTGCCGCGCGGTTTGTGGCATCAACTGCATCAGCCCCATCGCGCCTTTGCGGGAAACCGCATTGGGATTAAAGTTCGACTCCACCTTGATGACAGCTCGAACGAGGTTAGGATCGACATTGTGTCGCGAAGCCGCTTCGTCAATGGCGGCGTCAATGTCCTGTTGCGAAAACGCCTTCCCCGGAGCGAAGTTTGTCTGGTTGACCTCGGCCGCAGCCGACCGCGCCGCCCGGATGTTGGCCGAAGGCACGGCCTTCCACCGATGTTCCGTGGCACTCCAGAATGCCAGCGAATTCCGCGTAGGAGCCACCGGCCGTTTGCTGGTAGTGGCTACCGCAAACGATTCATTGACATACACTTTTCGGCCGCTGTCGTCGGTGCTGCTGCTAATGGCAGTATGCGCAGCCCCGGAAGCCGCTTCTGCCTGCAGGTATGGCGTGGTAAGCGAAAGGAAGGTCGCGATTACGGAACTGGCCATCAGGGCGAGTTGCAGGTCTTTTCGCATAGCCGGGTGACGCAATATCACCAACAACCATCACAACGCAGGCACAATATCCCCGCGTCTGCCCACCCGCAACCTGAAGGAGAACGCAATAACCAGAGTGCAATGATTATAGAAGTCAGGGATACCCGCAGCAACTTACCAAAGGAGCGTTGAACCACCGTGGTAACCGCAGTAAGTCTTTGAAAAATATAATGTTCGCCGGAAGTAACCATCCAAGGAACGCGTGCCCCATCCTTGTTCGCGTCCGTTGCGAACAAGGATGGGGCTTTTAAGCGCGGGCCCACTGCCGGTTCCCGTTCCTTACGTGTTTGCAAGGGGAGAATCTGTGTATAGTGACTCAAACCCTGGAGGGACCATGCGTTACCGACTTCTGCACCTGGTCTGCGTCATAGTGCTTATAAACGCCGCCTACGCCCAGCAGAGCCATTGGGCCACAGCCGACGACAAAACCGCGAACTTCATGATCGACATGGAGCGCAAGTGGGCCGAAGGCGTTTGCACAAATAATGGAGTTGTCTCTGAGTTGTTGGCCGACGATTTCCAGGGCACCAGCACCCGCGGCGAGCGCTACACCAAGGCGGATGAACTCCGCGATGAAAAAGCCCCGCACTCGGCGCACGACTGCGCGCTCGACGACGCCAAGGTGCGTTTCTTCGGCGAGAACGTAGCCATTATCTACGGCAGCGAGCACGCCATCGGCAAAGACAAAGCGCATCCCGACGCGAAGCAGTGTCAGGTCTGGACCGATACCTGGTTGAAGCTCAATGGTAAGTGGCAGATCGCTGCCGCCCAGGACAACAAGGTCGATTGCAAGTAGGCACAGTCATCAGCTCTCCCCAACTTTGTCATCTCGATCGGAACAGATCATCGCAAAGCGATGAATCTGTGGAGCGGAGAGACCTCGCGTTTAATGTTTGCATCGGACGATGGCTGGCCTACCAGCTCCGGTCCGATGCATTCATCCGATCACTATGCCTCGAGCTCTTGTCCCGTTTTCGTTCTAAGGGCATCATGTCAATCAGGTCGCGCCATCCACGAAAGGAGATCTGTCATGAACTCAGGTTCACTTAGGACAACCTTTGCGACAACGGCTCTGATGCTGTTAGTAGTTTTTGTCTTTCAAACTCGATCAGCACATTCCAGCTCCCCAACCACGTCCCAGACCGCTGCAAAACCTCTCCTCCTCGAAAAAGATGAGGGTGAGCGCCGGATTTGGCGTGAGCCTCCTCCGGGCGACTTCATCCTGAAGGCAAGCCCAAAAAACAACGGTTCCCAGCACCTTGTCATGGGCACTGAGGACATGCATCCCGGGGACGAATTTCCCATGCACCAGCACCTCGGCCAGGATGAAATTCTGTATATCTTGAAAGGAACGGTTCACGCTCATGTGGGAGGCCTGGAGCGCGAATTGCACGCCGGAGGAACTGTCTTCATTCCGGCGCATACCTGGGTAAACATAAAAAACGCGGGAACCGATACCGCCAGCGTGGTGTTCGCATTTTCAGCGCCCGGGTTTGAGGATTACATGCGGTGCGACTCTGTGCTGCCAAACGAAAAAGTGACGCCTCTCTCCCCCGAACAAATGAAAGCGTGCGAGCACAAAGGGCATGTGATTTACAAAGACCAGGAAGAGAGCCCCAAAAAATGAAACTCGGGGAAGTGGCGTCAAGCACAGTTTTGGGCGTGAGCGAGGATGCTCAGCTCTCCCCAACTCCGTCATCAGCTCTTGCCGACTCTGTCATCAGCCCTCCTTAACTCTGTCATCCCGACCGGAACAGATCATCGCAAAGCGATAATCCGTGGAGTGGAGAGCCTGCCGCGAGCGAAGCCGAGGGGGACCTTGCTTTCTATGCATCGGAAGGCCGCGGGTGCCTCATCCTAACGTCGCGGAAATAGTCCGACCCATCCTCACTCTGGTTTTGCCACGTTAGGGTGGGGATTTTGACCTTCCCCGCTTAGCTTGTGACCCCGGCTGGCCCACCCTTGCGGGTTCGGCAAAGGAGGGACTAAGCCCGTGTCCCGATTTTCCAACCGTGAGCGCGGACCTCATCGTTCCCACCTTTACTAGGGACGTAAAGTAGCCCAGCTCCCACTGGGTGTACAATTGCTCTTGAAGAGATCGAGAGGTCCTTGGAGGGAAACACATGAGCAGGCAACCGAGTCAGGGACAACAGCCGCAACGGCCTAACCCGCAACCGCCCACCTCGCACCAGCCGCCGCCCCCGCCGCCCAACGATACGGTCAGGAAGGGCGCTGGATAAGGCCGAATCCGAACAGGGTCAACAGGTTAATTCCTAACGACAACGTTGCGAAGATGTATGACCCCAGCAGTAAGTTGGATCTCATCTTATTTATCGCGTCGTTGGCGTAGATCCTTTCCGTAGCTCTTTCTACGATTCCTGCGGCAAGAACGGCAGAAACTTTCCCCGACGCATCCGGATCGTCCTCATAGAATTGTTCTAATTCCGCTTTCCACTGGAGGAGTTTTTCCGCTGCCTCCACTTTATACTCGCGCGGCCAGAGCTGGGCCCACACAAAGACTCCTGCGAGCGCCACCGAAGCAGCCGCCACGATCTGCGCTATTTTCCCGAAAGACGTCAGGGTTCCTCTGGCGAGCAAGTCAGCGGACTCGCCAGCCAGAAACGTAACCACCACCAGGACGATACTGGCCTTCACATCTAACGTGTCACCACGTTGATACGTCAGCTCGTCCTTAGCATTCAATCTCTCAATGATGAGGTCAGATTCAACCTTGTCCTCAGGCATGTCTCCTCCGCTGCCAACTGAAATCCTATGTTTTTGGGAAGAGTTAGCTTAGACATAGCATCAGCCGTGAAGGGCATGATCGGAATACGACTTGTCCATCCGTTTGCGATGTCAATGCGCTTCTCCGTTTCCTGTAACGGACGCTTCGCTGACTTTTGATTTGAAGAATTCGTGCGGATCAACTCCTTGCTTCATCCACCCACGTTGCTGGCACTCCTTTGTGTAATCAGCCAATGCGTTCCTGATCGCAGTTGTATTAGCGTCTTCGTTGCGTTCTGTCCAAACAGGCGACAGGTGCTTGACGTAAATCTGCATGCGCTCAGCGCTGAATTCCGGCTGCAGCGTGATGAGGGAATACGCGTGATTCAGAATTTCGATCGCCATCTCTGCCGTGACGTTCTGCGCGGGTTCTGACCACGCTGCTCCCCTGCACTCCGTGTACAGACTCCACTGCTTAAAGTCGTCGAGGACGTACTGGTGCTTCGCCTCTCTTTCGAACAGCATTCGAAAGTCATCGACACTTCGGGCACCAGGCTTGACCAAGTTGGGCATGACCCATGCTGTGTTCTTCGCCGTATGCGACGTATACTCACGCCATACTTTCCTGCGGGCTGAGTCCGTCTTCGCGAGCAGGATTTGATGAATGATATTCACCTTCCCGTATTCTTCAATTGCGAGAATCCCAAGCGCGGTCGCACTCGGAAAACCGCCGATGTTATACAGGGTCGTCGCGTCGTTCAACAGCCTCCGAGCGTTGCGAATGGCAGCGTTAATGCCATTGGCAGCTAGAGCGGGTGTCAGCGGCCCGCGCCACGCGATTGCTTTCAACTCAGCCGGTTTAGATGTACCAGGCACTTTTCCTCCTTTCTTAGAATAGTGTCTCAATTGTAAGCTACTAGGATAAATGGACGCATGTTTCTGCGCCGCCATAGTTTTCCTCGGCTGTGATCATCTAAGCCACTGAACTTTGATTTCTTTTTCGAGCAGCTTGAATTCCACATCACCGGTGACGAGTTCCGCCCTTCTTTCCTTTGCCAGCGCGGCGGCAAAGGCGTCGGCCAAACTCAATTTGAAACGCGCCTTGAAATCGGCCGCAGTGTCCGCCAGCGCGCGGGTCGTGGAATGAAAATCAATCGGCAGACCCTCAAGGACCTTCGCGGCCTCCGCCCACGCTTCCGCGCCGTCTTTCTTCACAATGGAGTACTTCACCTCGGCGTAGTTCACGTCGGTCATGAGGAGCGGGCTGTCCTTCTTACCGGCGGAGACGAGCAGATCTTCCATCGTCTGCGCGCCCGGCTCGTCGCGGAAGTAGGCGATAAGCGCGAAGCTGTCGAGCACCTTAGCCGGCATGGCGCTCTTCGAGTGCCCGTTCCCGCTTCTTGTGCTCGGCCCATTCCTCCGTCAGCGGTTTGCCTCCCGGCGTGCGCTTGAGGATGCCGCGCCCGCGCTTGATGAGCGCCGCCGTCATGGGTTTGAGAAGGATTCCCTCGGGTGTGGCTTGGACCACCGCCTTTGTCCCGTCCTCGATGTCGAATTGTTTGCGCAGGCGAAGTGGGATGACAACCTGCCCTTTCGTCGTGAACCATACGGTTTCGAGTTTTTCAGTCATACTAATGGCTACAAGTATGATCTATTATATATAGTCTGTCAATACATCTAAAGTAGGAAAAGTCTATTATGGACGGAACCATCAAGAACTCTCCGTCTTCTGACTCGCAGGGACTGGCCCGCTTATGGCGATTAGCAACAGAATAACCGGCTGCCCCACTCGTCGCGGTGTTCGACGAGTGGGCACCGAGAACCCCGACACCGGGCGGCCCACCGATAAAGTTTTCCGAAAAGGGCGAACGTCAGATGCCCCGCACTTCAACATCCGCCAGAACCTTTTCCCATTACGGGACAGCCTCCCGCTTTTCCCCACAATTCCCTTGACTTCACTATGAGATATACACGATAACAATTATATAGCTAACAAAGTAGAAATGCCCTCCCCCGTTAACAACCCGTTTGCTTCCAAGATTTTCCCTGTAACTCTTTTAAACCCAAAGATTTCAACCTTAGTCCCCCGCTACCGCTCTGATTCCAAAAGATCAGGGGGGAGGGGGGTGGAGACCATTCATGTCTTTTTATCCCAGTAATATTGCTCGTTGCGAACACATCAAAACCAAAGGCACCCAGTGCGGATCGCCCGCCCTCCGGGGCAAGCGTTTCTGCTACTTTCACCAGCGCTGGCGCGACATTCGTATCGACGTCAACGACACCCGCGCCCGCCTCGGCCGCTCCCTCGTCGATATGCCCGTGCTCGAGGACGCCGAAGCTGTCCAGGTCTCGCTCATGCAGGTCATGCGCCTCATCCTCGGCAGACAAGTAGAGCCTAAAGCTGCCGGCCTCCTGCTCTACGCCCTGCAGACCGCGTCGTCCAACCTGCGCCACGCCCGCATCGAACCTCTCGAAACATGCGTAGTTATCGATCCCAGCACCGTTGACCAAACTGTATTAGGCGAACACCAATGGTGCCGCGAAGATTTCGTGCAATCGGGCCAAACGCCGCAGTCACTCCAGGCCAGCGCCGAAGATGTGAATGTGGAAGCCTCCGCGGAAGAAGATAGCGCAACTAAACGCCAGCAAACCATGATGCAGATACGAGAAATGGTCACCAACGCCGCTCGTGGCTGGGGCATCGCGCTACAAAGCACCGCTCAACTGGAAAATCAGACCTGAGAATCGGGACCTGCTTTTGCTTTTGGACAGGATCACAACTAAAGGGCGCTCGAAAAGTGAAACGCGATCTCCATCGACAGCCGCGAAGCGGCGCAAGAATGCAGCCCGGCGCAAGCCGTGGGGCAAGTGGGAGGTGGCTGAGCCCCTGCGGGGCAAAAGAGTAGGGGCGACACAGTCTCGATGACGCCCGTCTTCCACAAACTTTCATGGCTGTAGTAGGCTGCCTGTTGATCCCATGAATGAAGTGGAAACATCCCCACGGCAAATACCGGATTCGCTGATGCTCTATGGCTTCTGGTATCGCGCCTTGCCCAGCGCCCAGGTTGCCCGCGATCATCTGCATAAAGCGATGCTGCTCGAAACTCCTTTAGTTATTGGCCGTGATCGTGAAGGAAAGCCTTTTGCTTTGCGCGATGCTTGCCCGCATCGTGGAATGCCGCTGTCATGCGGCCGCTTTGATGGGCAGAATTTGGAGTGCAGTTATCACGGCTGGAAGTTCGACGCGCACAGCGGGCAGTGCCAGCTAATTCCGTCGCTGACTTCCGACCAGGAACTGAAAGTAGATCGCATCTACGCCGGCAGTTATGCGTGTGAGGAACACGACGATTTCATCTGGGTATTTGTTCCCGAGCCGCCTCCGCCCGGCGCAGGTTTTGGCAAAGCCGCTCAGCCGTCGACGACTGCGCCGCAAGTTCCAACTTTCGGTGGAAGCTACAAGATCGCGCGGCTGAGCGCCGATCTACCGTGCAGCGTGGATCACGGCATTATCGGCCTCATGGACCCGGCCCACGGGCCGTTTGTCCATCAGGCGTGGTGGTGGCGCAGCCGCCACAGCATTCATGAGAAGCAGAAGAATTTTGAGCCGATCCCGATGGGTTTTCGCATGAGCGCGCACACCCCCAGCTCGAACAGCGCGCCGTACAAGCTGCTGCGGCTTTATGCCGATGCGGATTCGATCACCACGACCATTGATTTTGTTTTACCCAACTTGCGCCTGGAAACCATTCGCGCAGGAAAGTACTGGTTCTCGAGCCTGACCACAGTGACGCCAATCACACGCAACCAATGCCGCATCGACGTGGTCGCATGCTGGAATATTTTTCGCTGGATGCCGTTCGGCGCATCGCTGCTGAAATTTGTCTTTGCCAAGTTCGTCGAACAGGACCGGCAGACGATGGCCAATCAAGCCGAAGGATTGAAGCACAACCCGCATCTCATGCTGATCGACGACGCCGACCGTCCCGCAAAATGGTACTTCCAGTTGAAGGCGGCATATCTCGAATCACGCAGCAATGGCGGCGAGATGACGCATCCGATGGCCGGGCCGGTCACGTTGAAGTGGAGAAGTTGATTCGCGAGGTCGTAATTTTGTTACGCAATGTTTCGCTTTTGCCGTGGACTGCGGCTGCGGGTCTCGCCTGCGGTCTCCACGCGATTGCGCCCGGCTTTTTTGGCCCGGTAAAGAGCCTTGTCAGCCGCTTGAATCACTTGCTCGACTTCGTGCGCTTTGGGAGTCGGCTCTGCCACTCCAATGCTAACGGTGACGGATAACTCACCGAGCGCTGATTCGACCGGAAGCCTGCGCGCTGCGGATCGCGAGCGAGCTTCCGTGGATTTCTTATCGTCTTTTCTACGGCCTCCGTCGCGAAGGTTAGCGCGACGATCGGGTGTGGCGCGAACCCGGAATTTCGATTCCTCAATGGCAATTCTGAGGTCATCGAGATGAGACAAAACGTCCCTCATGGATTTTCCGCGAAACAAAATAGAAAACTCTTCTCCGCCCACGCGAAACGCCTGACCGCCCCCACTCACGCGCGCCAATCGCGCAGCCACCATGCTCAGAACCTGATCTCCTGTGTCATGTCCATAAGTGTCGTTGAAGCTCTTGAAGTGATCGATGTCGACAACGGCGATTGCATAAGGCGTTTCGAGCTGAAGCAACGCTTCATTGAAGGCGCGTCGCGCCGGCAACGAAGTCAATTCGTCATGATAGGCGAGAAAGTAAGTGTTCTCGATGATCGACGCAACGAGAATCAGACCGGCTGTCGCCCAGTAAGCAACGCCGATGCGATCTACTGCATTGGTCTGCAAGCTCAGGAAAGTCGCAGCCAGCGCCCAGAGCAGACCGCCCTCCACCGGCTTGTGATAGAGCAGGAGTCGGACAAACAACACGACAAAAGCGGCGACGAACGCCAGCAAGGCGAGTTGAGGAATTTTCGTCCAATGAAACCACGACCGTTCGAGAAATGCGGCGTGAAGGAATGCGGGACTGGCTTTCTCTCCCGGACGACAGATGACGGCGACAAACACAGACTCAAGAAACAGCAACAGCACTCGCGGAGTAATAGCGGGAATTCCCAGACCCTGCTCGCGCAGCAGCGGGGTAACGATGAAGTTCAAAGGCACGAGCAAGCAGATGGCTTCAAAGGCGATGCGGCCCGGTCCAGTGGTCACCGCGCGGCCGGCGGAGAAGAACTCGACGGCGCGATGCGCCAGCAACAGCATGCCAAGAGCAAAAAGAATCCTGCTGGCGTGGAAGCGCCATGCCAGCAGAATTCCCGCAATGAAAACGGCGTAATAGTAGAAATCGACTGCGGCGGCGGAGACGGACAGAAAACCGCCCGACAGCAAAACCACTGCAGCAAGCAGCAGTATGCCTCCAGGCACGAACAGGGATTTCAACGCTCCCTTGCTCCCGATATCCACGGCGAGGCCTGATCCTTTATAGCCTGAACATTGTGCTAAGGAATTATCGTTGGCAGAACAAAGTGGCAGCGAGTGTCAGCGCAGGTTCGCGTTCCCGTTTGCGGAAGACTGAGCCCTTGGTGCAACTGGTATTTCTAATCTTTGCCCAGTTCGTGGCTAGAATCGAAGGTGAAAGTTAGAGAAACCTTATGCGCATTCTGATCGCTGAAGATGATTCCGCACTCGCCAGCTTCGTGAAAAAGGGCCTCGACGCCGAACATTACGCAGTGGACGTTTCGCACGATGGCGAGCAGGCACGAGCCATGGCCGGAGAATTTGATTATGACCTGGTGGTGCTCGACCTGAATTTGCCGCGTCTGGATGGGGTAGTGATTCTGCGTTACTTGCGTACGCGGAAGCCAAGTATGCCCATTCTCATATTGACTGGGCGCACACGAGTGGAAGACCGGGTGCAGTGTCTGGACCTGGGTGCGGACGATTATTTAAGCAAGCCGTTTTCCTTTTCAGAGTTGTCGGCGCGAATTCGGGCGCTGCTGCGGCGTTGCCATCTGCCGGCGGAATCGGTGTTGACGGTGGAAGATTTGAAGCTCGATCGCGTAGAGCGCAGAGTCGAACGGGCAGGTCGCCGCATTGATTTAACCGGCAAAGAATTTGCCCTGCTGGAATACCTGATGCGCAACGCCGGCCGGCGAATCACCCGCGCCATGATCATTGAGCATGTGTGGAATTTGTCCTTTGACACTTGTACCAATGTCGTGGACGTATACGTAAATTATCCAGAAATAAAGATGATGCGGAGTTCTGGACAAACGGACCGTAAATCATTCGCCAAATCGCGGCCATTCTGGCCTGGAAGCACGACATCCGTCAGCAGTAATCGGATAATTGGTTTGAATTCCTTGAATGCGGATAACGCTTCCACAGCATTGCGAGTCTTCAATACCCGATAGCCAGCGGATTCCAGGATCTCGCAAGTCACCTCGCGCAAAAACTGTTCATCTTCTACCAGCAGGATGGTTCCACGACCCCGGCGTGAAGCCGTGTTGTCTGTGATCGCGGCCGGTTCAGGTAACGTTTCTGTGGATGATTGTACATGGTTCACTTTTTCTGCCCTCCAACCACGAAAACGTAATGCAAACGCGTCTCCACTTCTAACAGGGTACGCGGCAAGCTGAGTACGGCTATATATCACCGCGAGTTAACGAGAGCGGACGGCCATACAAGCGGGGAAAGAAACTTCAAGCCGCGGACAAAATAATCATCTTGGGAAAAACAAGTGGAAATATCGGGAATACGTTCTAAAACGGTCGACGCAGTTGATATCCGTTTATCGAGATCTCGCGAGCAAGGTCTGCTCAGGATCGAGTACGACCTTCCGTGCTCCCTGCGGTGCAGTTAAGTGAAACGACGTTTCTGGACCATCGGCGAATACTCGCGCCAGCAGCACCATCTTGCCGGCGACTAATACGTACAAAGGAACCGACGTGACTAGGTCATCGGGCGCGTCCCTTTGCAAAATAGTTCCACTAATTGCAGTTGAGCCGGCCTTCTCCGCATACTTCACTCCGCGCAATTCGAAGCGCGGAATAGTAGTCCCATTCACCCATCCCTCATAAAACCAGTCCAACGATTTATGGCGTTCGTATCTTAGCGAAGGGGGCAACTCGTCTTCAAACGCCTGCAACAATTCGCGTGTGGTAATCGCCTTCCCTTCGTAACGTTCCCTGATGCGGTGAAGAACGCGGACGAAGGACTCATCCGCCTGCCCCGCGCTACGCGTACGATCATCAGTCCGCTCGGCATCGCGCATCATCGAGCGGAGCATGTGAAACAGCCATGTGCCGCGCCCATAACTGATCACCTCGTATCCCTCCGGAAATTGCGAATTAGAGAGGCGTGTCCCCAGAGTCACCGGGCCATCCTCCAGTACCTGCGCGCCCGCTTTATTCTTTTGCAGTAGATCATCTCTATATTTCTCCATGGCGGCACGAAATTGAGCGGGGTTCTCACTTTCAAGAATCATCATCGAACTGTAGTTCGCCAAGGCTTCCACCAGCCATTGGTCGCGGTATCCGCTCCACATAACCAGATCGCCCCACCACTGATGAGCAGTTTCATGTGCAATGATCTGGCTTATCAGGGTTTTCTCTACCGGGCTCATGTGCAGTTCAGATTTTTCTTCTGCCGTAAGAAAGGAAGTGCTGGATAGAAAAATGAGGCCGGGCCACCCTTGGCTCAATCCGCCAGGCATTTGGGCAACTTTAAGATCGGCGTAAGGATACGGACCGTATCGACGAGAAAAGAATTCGATTGCATGTGCGGATGTGTTCGCCACGACTTGCGCATTTTTCGCCGGAGAAGGCGGCAGAGGCGCGATCGTCAGGGAAGGCCGCCGAGGGATGCCCCCGATCACAACTGGTGGGAGCACGGCTTCGAGGGGCGGCTTGGGGAATCCGCGTTCCATGCCTGCCGTTGCATAAGTCTCCACGGACACATCGCCAGCGTGCGCTACCACTCGTTCATATTTTCCCAGATCAAATCCAGCAAGCGGGATTGGCCGTTGTGAAACCCAGCGGCTCACTTGTTCGCCGGGCGCCAGAGTTTCTCCAACTGAAGTGCCAGACTTCGTGTCGGTACGTTCGCCCGTAGCGACTAATGTCCAGCCTGCCGGATAACGAAACTCCAAATCGAAATTAGACATGGCGAGTCCGCGATTGGGATACCACGTTCCTCGCGCCCCAACGTACAGCAGTCCTGCCCCAGCCTCCGAAAGCACTGCCCCGCCGTAGACAAACCGCAGTTCCAATCGCTGCGCTGTTCGCAATGGTTGAGGGAAGATAACCGCGACCAGGTCGTTTCCCCGCCGCGCGAGTTGCGTTCCCTCGATCTCGGGATTATGAATGAACTCAACCGGATGCCCATCGGCTTCAACTTCCGTGATCCGAAGCGAGCGGGACAATTCAAATAAAACTGCACGCTCACCACCCTGCCGCACTTCCATTTGCATTAGCGCTTCAGCGTCAATTTCGATGGGTGGTTTTATTTTGGTGCGAACGGTGTAGTGAGAGATGGCGATCGAATCAGGCTTGCCGCTTTCGCCCATCGCAGCATTGACGGCTTCAGTTCCGCGGTTCGCTTCCGCTGAGGAGAACGAGGTCCAGACATCGTAGTAGCTTGAGCCCTCGACTGTCTTCAATTGTCCTGCCCATATCTTCTCGGGCGCGTCAGCGTCGAAATAAATGTCGAAAGTCCCCAATCTCAGACCTTGCAATCGAGCGTGAAGAAAGCGGTCTTTTTCACCGACTGAATCTAAGGCGGGGGAAGTACCTTCGGACGACCGACCTTCGATTGGGAGAAACTTGCTGAAGGTCATCAAAAGGCGGAGAGCGTCGTCTTCAGCAAGATTTCGGGCCGTCTCATTCCACTGCGATAAAAATGCTTCAGCATGCTCCACCGGCTCAAGCGACGGCCGCATATCGGCAAAGGTATCGTCGTTGAAGCGGAAGTATCCAGTTACGAAACGCTCTTCCAGAATAGCTTCGCCAGTAAACAATGCCATGGAAGCGCGCTCGTATCGGTTGGGTGGCGACAACAGGATTTCGCCGTCGCCTTCGAAAAAGGCTCCCGTAACATGATTTGCCACATTCTCAGTGAAGGCGATGAGTCCATCGTTCAGCGTGATATGAAAGGCTGCGCGGTCGATAGAGACATCGCGCAAACGGAAGACTCGCAACGTGTCCAGGCCCACGCTGCTTAACTGCATGTAAAGATTCTCAGCCGGCTTAGATTGCGATGCAGGCGTGTTGGTATTGGACGTCGGCGCAACGGCCGATGGGGGCGCACCTTGAGTCCAGGCCGGCGGTACCATGACCGAAAAGCCCAGCACAATGCCAGTTAAGAACGGCAAGCCTCTCCGTAATTTTGAGATTACCCTGGTCACCTACGCTCGCTGATTTCTGTCTTCTAGAATGCACCTAAGTGCGCAAACCTGTCACCTGCTGGTGCTTCGTTGCCTTTCTGCTGGCCTCGATCGCGGTGTGCGCGTCCGCGGAAGTCATTCATCTCAAGAACGGCCGCACTATCTGGGCCGACCATGTTCGCGATACCGGCACTCATATCGAATACGACCTCGGCGATGACACATACGCGATTCCAAAATCGGCAGTCGATCACATCGACGCTGGCGGAGTTCCTCCAGCGTATTCATCTTCCGGAAACAATGCTCAGCAAGCTCGTGATCTCCCAGAGTTCGCGCCTGCGGATAACTCGAAAAATGATCCCGCGCTGATGGCAAGAATCATTCAGAGCGGTCGCGTCGATCCTGACGCGTTATATTCTCTGGAACAGGCGGGAAACAATTCTGCGACCGCCGCCGGATACTTTATCGCAGGCAAACACGAATTAGATCACGGAAACTTCAGCAAAGCCCGCGGATACCTCGAGGCGGGGCTGCGCTTCGATCCGCAAAATCCCACCATTCTCAACTACTATGCCGCACTGCTGGCAAGAACAGGCAATGCGGCGGAGGCGTTGCCTTATGCCGAGCGCGCGGTTCGCGCTGCTCCCGATTCGCCCGATGCGCTCACCATTCTTGGCTACGTCCAGTTTGCCGACGATCACACGGCAGACGCTATTCGCTCCTGGAAACATTCTTTGGCGCTTCGTCCCGACAGCACGGTGCAAAAATACCTCGCCAAAGCTCAGCGCGATGCGACTGCCGAAGCTGATTATACGCAGCATGAAAGCAACCATTTCGTCCTGAAATATGAGGGCAGACAAACGTCGGATATGTTGCGCAGCCAGTTGATCGCGACTTTGGAATCGGAATATGACGACCTGGTGCGCCAGCTGGGAATCGCTCCCCGCAACAGTATTCTGGTCGTGCTCTACACCGAGCAGTCTTTCTTCGATGTCACTCAGGCTCCCTCGTGGAGCGGAGCGGTCTTCGATGGAAAGCTGCGCATCCCGATTAACGGGTTGACGTCGGTTACGCCCGAACTGGCGCGCGTGCTTAAACATGAACTCACCCACTCATTCATCAGCCAGCTTGCCAACGGACGCTGCCCGCAATGGCTCAACGAAGGTATTGCGCAAGCCATGGAACCCAAGCAGCTTTCTCATGGAAAGCTTTTGGCTGAACTTTTCCGCAACCAGCGCGAGATTCCTCTCAACGCACTGGAAGGTAGTTTCATGGCATTTTCCAGCCTACAGGCTACTGTAGCGTACGAAGAATCTCTTGCTGCCGTGCAATACATCAGCGACACGTATGGCATGAGTGATGTGCAACGGGTCCTCGAAAGACTCGGACAGGGAAGTTCTACTGAGGCAGCCCTTCGCGCCACCATCCACGCCGACTACGGCCAACTAGAAGGTGAAATTGGCAAGTACCTCGACAACAAATACGGAAATTAGCCGCGCGGCACCCTCCTGCAGGTCTATTTTGGTGCTGTTCCGTCGGATTAATACCGGCGACAACTGTGTAAAGTGGTTCTTCGGCGAATTGTCTGGTACCATTTCGGCTCGATTTGGACCATGCGTTCTTTCTTCCATCATTCTGAAGCGCCCCAGCCGGTCAGCATTCCGGTTCACGCCGATGTTCCGGAAGTTCGCGGCGCTGCGTTGGCCTCCGTGTACCATAGCCAGCGAATCGCAGGCGATTTCTACGACTTCTTTCGCGTCAGTCCCAACCGCGTCATGTTTGGTCTTCTTGATGCGGCCGGTGGTCTGACGCAGACACGCGCCATCCTCACAGCTGCTCAACAGACTTTTCGTGGCGTCGGAAGTGAATTGTTTCTGCAGCCGGAAATCAATGAAACCGATGCGATGATTGAGCTATGCCAGGGAATGAATCGCACTGTAATCAGCGCAGCGACTGGAGTCCACTCGTGCCCCGCCTTTGCCGGCTGCTACGATGAAACTCTCGGCCTCGTCTGTTACTTCAACGCAGGTCACACTGCAGGGCTTGCCAAGGATGGCAACGGGGTAGCTGAACTTCACGCTACTGGCTTGCCCTTAGGACTGTTCTCTCACCTTACATCAGATGCTTCTATCGTCGCCCTCGAGCCTGGCGCTGCGCTGGTTCTAGTGTCGCGTGGAGTTGTTGAGGCAAAATATAAATCCGAAGAATTCGGATTGCAGCGTGTCAAAGATGTGGTTCAGCACTCGCCCGCGGGAGCGGGTGCAAAAGAACTGTGCGCGTCCATCCTCGATCATGTGCAGCAATTCATACACGCTGCCCCGACACATGACGACGTAACCGTCCTCGTCCTCGCTCGAAACTCCTAAAACCTACCAACGACCTGGCAACGTGGGCGTTAGATCACGCACTGCGCCTAACAGCGCATGACAAACACTCGACAAACAGTTGACAATCAAATGACATTCCCGCCGCATCTGGCCGTCTCTCGCTGCGTCTAACCCTACAACTGAGCTCAGTGAAGACACTTGCCCGCTCTGTAAAGGCGAAAGTGGCTGAAGTACGAACAACGCTAAGGCGTTGTTCCGACAGCGGTCGGTCAAAGCCGTTCCAACGTCGCCAAATTTGAAAAAGGTTATGGAGAACTATCATGAAAAAAACTTTATCTCTATTCGCATTATTGTTGACGTTGGCTGTACCGTCGGGTTTATGGGCTCAGCAGGCCGGCTATTCCCAGACCAATCTGGTTTCCAATACCGCCGGCGTCGGGACTACTACGGATACTCAACTGTCCAACCCGTGGGGAATTTCGATTTTTCCCGGACAAGACTTCTGGATCGCCGATAATAATGCAGGCGTATCCACGCTCTATGACTCGAAGGGCACCAAGAACTCGCTCGTGGTTACCATTCCCGGGGCAGCAAGCAATCCGAATGGCAACTGCACTCCGGGTTGCCCCACCGGAACGGTAGCAAACACGAACGGCAGCTACTTCTCCGGCGGGTCGTTCATTTTCGACACTGAAGATGGACTCATCGCTAACTGGACCGGCGCGACCAGCGCAGTTATAGCTTTTGACAACTCCGCCAGCGGCGCGGTTTACAAAGGCTTGGCCTTGCTGAATGGCACCACTCTGCTCGCGGCTAACTTCAATAGTGGCAAAGTGGACGTTTATGATCGCAACTTTAATCCCACGACGTTGAGCGGCTCGTTCAGCGATCCGAAGCTTCCGGCGGGACTTGCTCCGCACGGCATTCACGTGATCGGAAACCAGATCTTCGTCGCCTATGCAATGCAGGATGCTGCCAAGCACGATGCACAACCCGGCGCTGGTCTGGGACAAGTAGATATTTTCGACACCAACGGCAATTTCGTTAGCACGTTGGTTGCAGCAGGCGGCAAAATCAATGCACCTTGGGGAGTAGTAGGCACAACGGCCACGTTCGGAGCCTTCCCGAACGCAATCCTGGTGGGAAATTTTGGCGATGGCACCATCAGCGCCTTCGATACCACCGGAAAGTTTCTCGGGCAACTGACCGACGCTTCGAACAAGGTACTGGTCAATCCTGGATTGTGGGATATGGTTTTCGGCCAAGGCGGACCTTCGGGTGACCCGAACACGCTTTACATAACCGCCGGCGGAGGTAACCAACCCAACTTTCCCTCGGGAGGCAACACAACCGCTGTGTTCGCTAGTCTAGTCCCGGCTACTGCAGCTGGTGGTCCCAATTTTTCACTGAATCTCTCGGCCCAAAGCGCAACCGTAGCTGCGGGTGGTTCGGCTACCTTAATGGTCAGCGCCAGCGCAGTTGGCGGATTCAACGGTGAAATCTCGCTTACTTGCACTGCGCCCGCCGGCCTCACCTGCGCATTCAATCCGACGACGATCTCGCCCGGATCAAGTGCGGCGTCATCCACCCTGACAGTGACTGCGGCGGCAGCTCCGCCTCCGGTTACTGGATACGGTTTGATCGGCGTAGGGTTTCTGCCTGGCTTGGGCTTATTCGGCACCGCTCTCGCTCGAAAAGTAAAACGGCTTAGTCGCGGCGTCTTTTGGACGAGCGCTCTGGGATTGCTGCTTCTTGTTTCGATGTTCACCCTGGGGTGTGGCGGCAGTTCGAACAGTCCGAAAGCGCAAATGGCACAGGTCAGTGTAATGGTAACGGGTACGTCTGGCGCCCTGAGCCATACTGCCCCCGTAGCCGTTACCATCAACTAATTCATACTTACATTAATAACTATTCGGCGAGGAAGCCCGGCTTCCTCGCCGCTGTTTATTTTCCGACGACTGATAGTAATCGGACAAGAACTCTGGGCATTAGGCCCCTACGACTTCTGCAGCCGGATCGAACCATCGCCGGTATGAATCGTGATCAGCTTGCCGCCACCATTGATTTTCCCGTGGATGTTTTTCTCACTCAGGCGTCCATCCACAGAGAGCGGAATATCAGCCGTAATATGCCCATCGCTGGTGTGCATGTCGAGATCAGCGGCGAAGTTCCCCGGCAGCTCCAAAGTAACGCTCCCGTCCCCAGTGTGCAGCGTCCAGGTTGAAGTCACGGTCGAACCGGACGTGACGTGAGCCTCGATGCGGCCGTCTCCCGTACCAAGTTCGAGACCATCGAAGCGTCCCGAAGCAGTGATACGGCCGTCGCCGGCGCTTGCCCGCAGCGTGCCATCCACTGATTCAATCTCCTGATGCCCGTCGCCCGTCTTTAACTCCATTTCGCCCTTGAAATTCTCCAGCCGGATGGAACCGTCTCCAGTATGCAGATTGACTCGGCCTTCGCGCGGCATGTGAATCTCGACTTCGACGTGGTTATGGAAGTTGAAGTTGATGATGTGAACCTCGTGCGGTAGATGGACTTGCAGGTCGACAGAATCGCCCGACTGATGCTCGTCGATCTTCAAACCGCGGCCGCCTATTTTGTAACGATCGGACGTCACGCGCGCCTCAATCGTCTTCTGGTCCCAAGTATCAACATGAATGTCGGCATCCGAGGTTTCCACACGAAGATCGGCCTTGCCAGTAATCGTGTAGTTTTTTGACCATTCATCGGCGTGGACAAAAGGAGCTGTAAACACGCACAGTGCCAATGCGAGCAAAGTGAATCGGTTCATGGATTCCTCCTGACGGGCAAAGCGGGCAGAGATCTGCCCCTGGCTTTCGAGTGTTGATACGCAGGCTAGACCACACATGTTCCCTCAAAGTTAGCGGCTCTTGTTAGCTCGTTTAGGCATGCATCGCGGCTCGACGGAGCTACAATATTGCCATGCCTGCATCGGGTGCCAAAAGACAGCCGGATCCACATCCGCCCGACCCCGTGTCTCCCGAACACCACCGCACACCGCAAATCTACACTTTGGAGGCGACAGGCCTCCTGGTGATTGCAGCTCTGATTCTAATCCTCACCGTTGTCCGCTATTGGCATCACATACCCTGGAGCGCGCGCTGACTGTGTTTCCCGACCCGTTGCTGGTTGTGGTGTTGGGTCCGACAGCCAGCGGAAAGACGGCGCTTTCCCTCGCGTTGACGGAACGCTTTCACGGCGAGGTCGTCAATTGCGATTCGGTCGCGCTGTATCGCGACTTCGAAATCGGAACCGCCAAGCCTACCGCTTCCCAGCGCGCCCGGGCTCCGCATCATCTGCTCGATATTGCAGACCCCACGGATTTCATAACTGCAGGTCAATATGCCCGCGTGGCCAGAGAGACTCTCGCTGAGATTAAGTCACGAAACAAGTTGCCGATTGTGGTTGGAGGCACCGGACTTTATCTCCGTGCCCTGCTGGAAGGTCTTTTCCCCGGCCCACAGCGCTCGGAAGAACTGCGCGAAAGACTACGTGACCGCGCCGAGAGAAAAGGCGGACAGCACCTGCATGAAATCTTGTGCCATCTCGATTCCGACGCGGCAGCAAAGATCCATTTCAATGACATTCCCAAACTCATCCGGGCGATTGAGGTGTGCCTTACTTCAAGGCAAAAGATGACCGAGATGTGGAAGCGGGGGCGTGATCCGCTGACCGGATTCCGAGTTTTGCGATTGGGGCTGAATCCCAACCGTGACGCGCTTTATGCTCGCATCAATCAGCGCGCGCAACACATGTTCGACGCGGGATTAGTGGAAGAAACAAAGTGCCTGCTTGAAAAGTACGGCGACGCCGCACGGCCACTATCTACATTGGGATACAAGCAGGCAGTGCAATTACTGCGCGGCGAAATTGATTCGAAGACAGCGGTGCAAGGGGCGCAACAGGCACACCGCAACTACGCAAAACGCCAAATGACCTGGTTCCGGCGAGAGCCCGACGTAATGTGGCTCGAAGGATTTGGCGACGACCCTGCAATCCAGCAAAGAGCGGCCTTGGCTGTAGATGGCTAGCTACGTCTCTATCTCGAGTTGCTCGGCAATAGCGAGCAGCTTGGTCACGCTGTTCCAGTTTCTGCCGGTTCCAGTTGTCCCCAGCTTTTTTCCTATGGTCGGCCAGGAGAGTTTTGAGCGACCCATGCCATCAGGGAAGTAGATGTACACCTCGCGCCCATCAATATGAAGTTCCTCGGGATCTGTCTTGATTTTGAGGACCTGATCCCGGGCTTCCGCACTGGGGTGATTGGCGAGGAACGTAACCAGAAGTTTGCCTGGATCGACGGCCCGACGCTTTCCGAATGGGTTTCTGGCAACCACATCCTTAAGCTCGGAAGGTGTGCGAACGATGACGTCGACGCGAAAACCGAAGCGCCGCTCTATCGCATCCTCGATGCGCTTGGCCAGCGCAGCGAGGTTTCGCTCTTTCGTTCGGAAAACGACATTGCCACTCTGCACGTAAGTTTTCGGATCCTGCAATTCGAGTGATTCATACAGCGCGCGAAGGTCACCCATGCTGACTTTGTTGTGGCCTCCAACATTAATGCCACGAAGCATGGAAACGAGGACTGCCATGGAAGTTCAGTATATTCACTGGGCAGCCGCTATTTGAAGGCCCCGTTACCAGAAAGCAAAACGGCTGGCAGACTCCGCTGCCAGCCGCCTTCAGCTAACTCATAGGGGACGCTTAGCGACGTCCACCACCACCATGGAAGCCGCCGCCCGCCGCGCCGCGCGCAAACCCACCATGGGCGTAGCCAGCTCCGCCACGGTATGCATAAGCGCCTGGTCGGTAGTAGCCGCGGCCATAGTATCCACGGCCATAATATCCGCGACCGTAACCATAGGGGCCATGGCCGTAGTAACCGTAGGGGCCGTGCCAGCCGTGGTACCAGGGACCCGCGCCAATAAACACGCCTCCTACAAACCATTGCGGACCGTAGTACCCATACGGCGCGCATGCGTACGGATAATAGGAGTAGTAGCCATAAGCGCATGACGGTGCGGCTCCCACATAACCGTAAGCTGGACCGACGCCTACGCCCACTCCGACGCCAATTGCAACTGCAGCGTGTGATTGAACCGCCGGGACCATGAAGATGCTCAGCAAAGCTAAATATCGTAAGTAACGCATTGTGACCTCCCCTTTCCCCGACCTGTGACCATGCGATCCGCAGATCCGGAGGCCTTCAGGCTTCAGTTCGTCTGAAGCGCCTACCTGTACATGTAAACGCGCAAAGCGAAGAAAAGTTGCGGGGTTAGGTGTCTATCACTTGCCGCGTCCTGTTACATTCTTTTACATGGCTAAGTTTGAAAGGCACATTTTTATATGCGGGAACCAGCGCCCGCCGGGCCATCCGCGCGGCTGCTGCGATCCCGCGGGCAGAGCGGAATTGCAGAAGTTGTTTAAGCAGAAACTGGCGGAGCGCGGATTAAAAAGTACAGTGCGCGCGAACCAGTCGGGGTGTCTGGATCAGTGCGAACACGGGCCGAACCTAGTCGTTTATCCAGACGCGGTGTGGTACGGCGGGGTGACTCTGGCTGATGTCGATGAAATTATCGACAGTCACATTGTGGGAGCCAAGCCGGTAGAGCGGTTGAGGATGAAGGATTCTTGTATCAACACGGCTAGCTGTGAGCATAAGCCGCTGCCGTCGGATCGAAACGCGAACAAGGATGTGGTTAAAACTCCGTGAGACTTCTTAGCTTGTGCCAGTTGCAAGAGATTCTTCTTTTCGCTCAGAATGACAACGAAAGCAGCGTCAGTTGCGCGTCAGCTCTCCTTCTTTTTTGCCGGCTATCGTGACAAATCTGATTACGCCCTCGCTGTCCTCAAAAATCAGTCCGGTTCCTTCTGAATTGACGACTGCAGTAACCAGACGACCATAAGACTTGGGAATGCCGCCACGGGTCGGAGTTTGATCGTAGCGCGGCAGCTCTCCCTCTTTCATTCCCGTGATGCTTACAAACCGAATCACGCCTTGATTGTCTTCGAAGACCAAGCCGGTGCCAATGGAGTCAGAAATCGCCGTGACCAGTCGGCCATACGATTTCGGCACGTGTCCCTGAGTTGGTGGACTATTGTAGGCCTCCTTGTTTTGCTGCCCGGCGTAGGCCACAGTATTCCTACTTCCAATCACGTATCCAGCCAGCAACAACAATGCGCTGCTTATGACAAACAGAATGTTCTTTCGCATTTCTCCTCACTCTTAGTATGTGTCCTGCTGCGGTCCGTGCTGGCGCTCATTTTGGCAGTACCAAAATCTTATGCATCATGCCCAGATCTTCATGGAGAAGGATGTGGCAATGAAACACAAACGCGCCGGCAATCGTGGGATCGCGGAAATCGAAACGGCCCTTGAAACTATGGTAAGGATGGCCAGGGCCTTCCCAGAAAGGAATCTCGAAGGTGTCACGCAGATCCTGATCTGCAACCGGCTTTCCGTCGACTTCCAAAACTTTAAAGTGTATCTGGTGGATGTGAAACGCGTGAGTCTCGAGCGCGCGATTTTCGATGATCCAGTCTTCTACTGCGCCCACATGGGTCGTGATGACTGGCTTTTCATTGGCTTCAAACACCTTCTCCTTTTGTCCGTCGACAGTGATGTAGAACTGGATAGGACCATTGGTCCCGCCAAATTCCTCGGAGAAGTAAAGTTTGCGGAGTGTGGTTGGCTTCACTTGATCCAATCCAGCAAATTTTATGGGGCCAAGCGGCGAGCCGCTATTGGCCTCTGGCGTCATTCTCTCTTGCGTCTCTTCTGCATCTGAGCTGACCTGGATTTTCGCCAGTTCCTGTTGGAGATCGGGGTTTCCCGTCGGACCAGTCGAATACGCATTCGACATGAAGGTGGCTACGTTGTCTTGTGAAGGAGCCGTCACAATAAATTCGGCTCGGCCCGCCGGGGGCACAAGAATAGTGTCTTGAAATCTCGGCTTTTCCAACGGATAGCCATCGAAGGCGATCAATTCAAGTTGCTGAGGCTTGCCATTGAACAGTACCTGCAGCGGCATGAAATCCTGGATCGTGGCATTGGCCACGCGCCAGAATTCTTTTTGATTGGGCTTCATCTGAATGATTGGATCAGGGAAGGTAGGAGCCGCCGCGACCTGATAATTGATGGTGAGCTGATAAGGTCCGGGCACCCACGGAACCAGATACTGTTGGCGGATAACAAACACGCGCTCGGGAAGTCCTGCCACCTCCGGACGTACTTTCTCCATTCCCTCAACTACCAGCGCACCGGCAGCGCCTCCATTCACCTGGAATTCAGTGAAGCCATGCACATGGGGATGGTACCAGTACAACCCCGGCGGCTCGTTCTTTGGAATCTGCATATCAAATCGAAATGCCGGTTTGTTGGGTTGAATCAAAGTGGTGAGCACATCGTCCTGATGGCAAACGGGTGGAACATTCAGGCCGTGGAAGTGAACGTTAGTTGAAGACAGCGTCGGCGTTCCGGTGTCACCGCAAGTTGGCATGCCGGACATATCCATGCCGGACATTTCGGACGAATCATCGTCGCTTTCAATGCGGTCTTTGACGTCAAGAAGGAGACGGTCTCCCTGGTTGAGGCGCAATGTCGGAGCCTCAACTTCGGTTTTGCCGTTTTCATAGTTCATGCAATAGTGATTGAATCCACCAGAATCGACCGAGTGCCGCATAGTGAGTTCGGCATTAAGCACGCCGTTCACACTATCGATACTCAGGGCATCTTTAACCACGCTGCCGGGATCAGGCCGCGGCGGGCACTGCGCCTCAACGCACACCAAAGAAAATGCGCATACCAAGATTGCAAACAAACATCTGGACAAGGACCGCATACTCGACTCCTTTATCTCTATTCTAGAAAGGCCTCGGCGGAAATGCTCCGATGGACAACAGGCCTGGGCTGTTTCCGTCAAGCACGGGCGAGTGGGACGACTCAGTCAGTGTGCACTTCCCGCCTGACGATTTCACATTAACTTCACCGATGGAGGACGGAGCACCGTACTCGGCAACATATACGACGCTGCCAGTTCCGGTGGTTTGGTCGAGCGCCATCGATGCCAGGTACGACCAGCTACTAACAAAACCCTTCAGCGGATGTGACGCGCAACCTTTGATAAGTTTCCCGCTGCTCTTGTCAAAAAAAGCTGCGGTGATGGTTCCCGATTGATTGTTGCTGATGTAGAGAAGAGATTCATCCGGACTCAGCAGAACATTGCTGGAGTTAATTTTCTTACCCAAACTATAGACAACCGTTGGAGTCAACTTTCCCGAGGAGATGTCTGAAACTTCTACGACCGTGAACACCGATGTATCTCCGAAAATGGCGAAGCGCCCATCCGCTGTAATATCGACGCCGGTGGGATAGGTATTGCCGCGGCGCGAACCGGTGGAATTCTGTTCATCCCCGTTCGACACCGGCACGCCTGAAGAAATGTTGAAGGATTCGATCGAACCGTCGCCATAGGTGACGACCATAATATCGCCATGAATCGCCATGCCATCGACAATGCCGCCTTGCAGCCCGCTCACACTTATATTGCCCACAAACTTGATTTTGCAGCCCGGTAACACGCTAAAGGTTCCGATAGTGTTGGAATCGGTGAAGCTGGCATAGAGATATTTGCCGTTCATTGCCAAGCCGACCCCGTTGGACGCGCCAGTGTCCTGCTTGGAACCAGTTGCCGTGCCACCGACAACGAGCGTTTTGAGCACGATTCCGAGGATAGCGCCTGTCTGAGCGACGGAAGCGTACACGCACTGTGCGTCTCCGCTATCGAGTATTGTCACCCGGTTGGCGGCGAAATAACCTCCCGCAATACCCCCGCTGCCCAGCAGGACTTTGTTTTTGAGGGTAAGCTGACCGCCCGTGCCTACCGCGAAAAACGAGGCGCTGTTCGTCAGGCTCGGTGGCACGTCGTCGTTAGTTACAACCCAGTGGAGCTTATCCGCGGCAACCGCATTCCTGTTGGCGATGCAAACCCCGAGCAGCAATGCCATCGCATGCGATGCCCAAAATTTAAGGGGAATTCTCATACGTCTCTGGAGGCAAGAATAATGCCGAATAAAGGTAACCCCAGTAGCGGTGAAGTTCAAGAATAATCAGTCAGCTTACGCCCGGATGACGCCTGCCAGAGAAAATGTTTGCAGAATAACGGAAAACTGCTGCTTTTCGCGATTCCCACTGTTTGGCGTCTTGGGCCAGGTGGTACAGTTCGATTGTGATTTTCTATCGCGAACACGTGGTGCAGTATCCGCCGATTTCCAGTCGCGATATCACAATTTGGAACCGGCAGTCTTTTTCAACCTGCCCCTTCAGCTTTTCGAAAATGTCGCTTACGAACTCCATGATCTTGCCGCAGCGCAAGCAGGCCATGTGGATATGGTCGCGGTTCAGTTTGCGCTCGTAGTAGTGACCCTCGCCGTGAATATGCATCAGGTCAAGCTCGTCAATCAAGCCTTGTCGCTTGAGCAGTTGCAGCGTTCGATAAACCGTGCTGCGATCGACGCTGGCATCGAGCTTTCGCGCCTTGCGCAAAAGTTGAGCCGCATCCAGGTGTTTGTTAGATGTCTCCATCACGCGCAGGATGGCGCGGCGCTGCGGAGTCATACGAATTCCGCGTTCCGCGAAATGAGCCTGCAAACGGCCGGGCATTTCAGTTTGGGGTAATGGCATACAAGATCACTTCTCTGCTGTCGCAACTGGTCGCAATCGCACTGCGACGAAATTTTTGCCGGAATCTTGACGCTATTGCGAGCCATCCAGCAATATCATAAATGTACGTTTAATGCGACTGAGTTGCAACTAGCGACGATAGTTATTCGGGACGTCATGTCAAGTCCGCCACATCCACAGCGAACCGACGGGGTGCAACGCGCTATCCGGCGGGCAAGAATTTCCCTGCGTCTCGGTCGACTCCTCCGCTTTCTGGGGTTGGCCATGGCCGCACTCACACTGTCCGCGAGAGCGCAGGAAAGTCCGTACATCGTTACTTACGATCACTATCTCGAAGAACCCGGCAGCCTAGAGGTGGAATATTTTTCGACCTTTGGCACACAACGTGGCGGCAATGATTTTGATGCCTTTTGGGCAGAGTTTGAATATGGAGCCACGGCCTGGTGGACGACTGAGCTCTATTTCGATGGGCAGACGACCTTCGATGACAGCACTATTTTCACCGGCTTTCGTTGGGAGAACCGCATTCGTCCACTTCAACTTGAGCATTTTGTTAATCCGGTTCTGTATATCGAATATGAGCAAACCAGTGGTGCAGATAAAATCCTGAAAGAAGTGGAAGGCCACGACGTTGAATCGGATTATGCTGCTCCCAACAGTGTTTTACGGAAAGAACACGATCATGAGTTGGAATTCAAACTCCTGCTTTCAAAATCTTTCAAGGGCTGGAACGTCGCCGAGAATACGCTTGCGGTAAAAAATCTTACTGGCGGAAATCCCTGGGAGTTCGGCTATGCTCTCGGCGCCAGCCGTCCGTTGGCGCTGAAAGCGTCCCCAAAGTTATGCAATCTGTGCCGGGAGAACTTCATTGCCGGAGTAGAAATGTATGGCGGCTTGGGAGATCGCCACAGCTTCGGCTTGCATGATACATCGCAATACATCGCACCCGTGGTCGCTTGGAACTTGCCGTCAGACTGGACTTTTCGGCTGTCTCCGGGTTTCGGGCTAAATGATAATAGTCACGCCTTCCTCTTGCGATGGGGAATAGCGCGGGAGTTCTCTGGCTTCGGGCAAATGGTAGAGCGCCTTTTGGGAGGGGCCAAGCGGTAA
>DASYOD010000172.1:0-6038 GCA_036008085.1 Terriglobales bacterium | reverse complement strand
ACCAGTGGATTGAGCAGCAACTTCATCCTGACAAAATTGACGACAGCGCACTCGATGCGCGCCTCACACCTTTTCGTACGTTGCACATGCAAACCCGCGAAATTGTCGAAAACTTCCCGTCCGAGCAAATGATTAAGGCCGACGCCGACGGCAAGCAGTCGCTTCCGTCCGATCCTTTGAAACGTGCCGTCTATCAGGCCCAACTCGAACGCTATCAGGACAAACAAGACCGGAAGCAGCAAACCGCAATCGCAGGCGCCGACAAAGTCGCGGAGGACGAACACGCTCGCCGCCAGCAAGATCGCGAAAAAGCTGAGCAGGAAGTCGAATCGCTTCTCGATATGCCGCCCGATCAGCGCATGAAAGCCGTTCTCAAAATGTCACCCGAAGAGCAGCGTTCAATGACCAGTTCATTGCAGGGTGAGAAGCGTGACGAATTTCTCGAAGGAATGAATCCGCGGCAACGGGAAACTCTAGAATCGCTCAACAATCCGCAGCAAGTTGTTGCCAACGAACTGGTCGAAGGCAAATTGCTGCGCGCCATCTATAGCGATCGCCAGTTGCAGGAAGTGATGACCGATTTCTGGTTCAACCACTTCAACGTATTTATGGGCAAGGGCCCGGATCGCTATTTGCTCACCAGCTACGAGCGCGACGTAATTCGACCTCACGCCTTAGGCAAGTTTGAGGACTTGCTGATCGCAACCGCTCAGAGCCCCGCAATGCTGTTCTATCTCGACAACTGGCTAAGCGTCGGGCCGAACTCTGACGTAGCCATTGGAATTCCTAAGAAAGCGAATAATCAAACGCGGGAGCGCATCAGGAGCAAGAACCAGACCAACAAATCCAAAGGCCAGCGCAACGGCCTGAATGAAAACTACGGTCGCGAGCTGATGGAGCTGCACACCCTGGGCGTAAACGGCGGCTACACCCAACAAGATGTAACCGAGGTTGCTCGCGTCTTCACCGGATGGACGCTGAAAGAACCCAGGCAGGGCGGCGGATTTACGTTCGAAGAACGCACCCATGAACCCGGCGCCAAGACGGTTCTCGGCCATCGCATCAAACAAAAAGGGGAAAAAGAAGGACTCGAAGTGCTGCACATTCTGGCGCACAATCCTTCGACTGCAAAATTTCTCTGCACCAAGCTCGCCATGCGCTTTGTCTCCGACGACCCGCCGCCAGCCCTGGTCGATCGCATGGCGCAAACATTCCTGAAGAAACAGGGCAACATTCGCGAAGCCCTCAAAACGATGATCGAGTCTCCAGAATTCTGGGCGCCCGAAGCGTATCGCGCCAAGGTAAAAACGCCGCTGGAATTCGTAGTCTCTGCAGTGCGCGCCAGCGGCGCCGATGTCACTGACGCCATGCCTATCGCGCACCAATTGCAAAATATGGGGATGCCACTCTTTGGAATGCAGCCGCCGACGGGCTACTCGATGAAGGCGGATGCGTGGGTTAATTCCTCCGCGCTACTGGGACGCATGAATTTCGCTATGGCGTTAACATCAGGGAAACTAAAAGGCGTTCAGGTAGACAACGAACTCGCGCCAATTAGAAGCGAAAATCCTCAACAGACTTTGATTGCGCTGGAAAACATTCTGCTGGCGGGAGACGTCTCCAAACAGACGCACGACGTCATCACCACCCGTCTGCAGGATGTCAAAATCAGCCGGCGCAAGCTGGACGATCCAGCTCGGTCACCAAACATCAGTATGATTGAAGGTCTACTGTTAGGATCGCCAGAGTTTCAGAGAAGATAGCTTTTAGCCTTTAGCTAAGGCGACAACGGGATTGACTCCAAATTGGAGCGTCGCCTGAAAAGCTACGAATCACAAGCTAAGAGCTAGAGCTAAAAGCTAAAAGCTAAAAGCTAGGAGCTGTTTTTATGTCGATCACACGACGAATATTTCTAAGAAACGGCAGCCTAGCCGTCGTAGGCACGGCAGCTATTCCCGCCTTTCTTACCCGAGCAGCGTGCGCCGTCGAGTCCCTAACAACGAAGAACAAGCGCCTGGTAGTCATCTTCCAGCGCGGCGCCGCCGACGGCCTCAACATCGTCGTCCCGCACGCCGAGCGCGCCTACTATGCGATGCGTCCGTCTATAAACATTCCCCGCAACGCGGTCATCGAACTCGACGGATTCTTCGGGCTCCATCCCTCGCTTGCACCTTTTCAACCGCTGTGGAAGCAGCGCCATCTCGCCATAGTTCACGCCGCCGGCTCGCCCGATCCCACGCGCTCGCATTTCGACGCGCAGGATTTCATGGAATCCGGCACGCCGGGAATCAAAGCCACAGAAGACGGCTGGCTGAACCGAGCATTGCATTCCGCTTCGCCCGACCAGTCGGCGTTTCGCGCCATTGCCCTGGGGCCGTCCATGCCCCGCATCCTATCCGGGAGTCAACCCGCAGTCGCCATAAACAACATCAACGATTTCGGAGTGGGCGGAAACAATCCAAAAGCCTCGCCCAATGCCAACAGCTTCGAAGCCATGTATGAGCACTCGGTCGACTCTGTACTCCACGGCACCGGACAAGAAACATTCGAAGCCGTGAAAATGTTACGATCCGCAGACCCCGGAAAATACAAGCCCGCGCCCGGCGCGGACTACCCCAACGGACGCTTCGGCGACAGCCTCAAACAACTAGCTCAACTGATTAAAGCCAACTTAGGAGTTCAAGTCGCATTCGCCGACATCGGCGGCTGGGACCACCACGTTAACGAAGGCAGCACGCAAGGCCAAATCGCCAACGTCCTGCGCGAATTCTCGCAATCGCTGGCAGCTTTCTGGACCGATCTCGGCGACCTGTCCGAAGACACAATAGTCATAACCCTGTCCGAGTTCGGCCGAACCGCCCGCGAAAACGGAAACCGCGGCACCGACCACGGCCACGCCAACGTAATGTTCGTAATGGGAGGCCCGGTAAAAGGCGGCAAAGTCTATGGCCGCTGGCCGGGCCTGGACCAATCCCAACTCTACGAAGGCCGCGACCTGGCGGTAACCACAGACTTCCGCCAAGTCTTAGGCGAAGCAGTCTACAAGCATCTGGGAAACAAAGCGCTGAATCAGGTCTTCCCAGGTTTCGACAATCAACCAGGAAAGTTCCTAAAGTATTTAGGGTGATTAGCTGAAGGCTGACAGCTACTTCGGCTGCAGAGTCTGCGCGATCATGACCTGGCGCTTGAAATTCTCCACCATATTCTGATCCAGGCGAACCTCAGTAGGCTTCTTAGCGAGCGTCATGGTGTCAATTTTGTCCTGCAGCTTGAGCAACGCGTAGAAGAGATTTTCCGGACGCGGCGGGCATCCAATCACATACACATCCGTGGGCACAATTTTGTCGACGCCTTGCAACACCGCGTAAGTATTGAACGGTCCGCCCACCGACGAGCACGCGCCCATCGAGATCACCCACTTGGGATCGGGCATCTGGTCGTAGATTCGCTTGACCACCGGCGCCATCTTCAGAGTTACGGTACCGGCGACGATCATCAGATCACTCTGCCGCGGGCTGGGACGAAATACCTCCGACCCAAAGCGCGCAATATCAAATCGCGCGGTCGACGACGCGATCATTTCAATCGCGCAGCAAGCCAGCCCGAAAGTCATCGGCCACACCGCCGACTTCCGCGCCCAATTAAAAACGTAATCTACAGTAGTGATCAGGAAATTTTTTTCGAACTTGTTTTGCAGCCAAGCCATTAGGCGTCCTCGGGATTCCCGTTACAACTCCACATCCAGCCAGTGTTGGATGGAGCGGAACATTCCAAGTCTAGGGACGCGCCGCACCAGTGTCAATGCGAATGGGGGGACATCGGCCACTGCCTCAATGCGTCAACGGCTGGACAGCAATGTATTGTGGGCCGCTGATCGCGTGGGGCGAGCCCTGAGCCTGTTGATGCTCGGTTGCAGTGATGGTAAAGACGTAAAGCTTGCCGGAACTCTGGCTGATGGCATACAGATGGTTTTGGTTGTCCCAGAACATCTGAGCGATGGGATCGCTGGTCAACAAGCCTGTGTAATGAGTGATCGGGTTAGCTCCGTTGAAATGGAAGATCTGCAGTCCCTGTAGTCCGCCGACCGCAAGCAGCCTTCCGGATGGAGACATCTTCATGTCATTGGGATTCTGGATCAAACTTGCAGGCATATTTTTATATGTACTCTTCGTGTGAAGATTCCCACTGGCGTCCGCGGTGTAGACCGCTAGTTGCACCGGGCCGGAAGCGCATTCGGGCGCGTTGGTAGGTTGCTCGAGGATCGCCACATGATTCGCGTGATCAGTCACGGCCAGGTCGGGATAATAGATGCTTACTCCCGGGGGTGGCGTTGGCAGATTGAATTGAATGTTGATCAGGTTGAGAAGTCCGCTGGCCTCGCGCTGGAATCCATCGATGGTGTAATACATGCAGCCATCCTCACTGGCCAAATATGCGTACTCGTCATCGCCGATAAAAGATGTGCCCGCACTGTCGTTCGGGAGCGTGCCGGTGATAGCGTCACCCAGATAGTTGAGGGATCCAGATGATTTATCGACGGCGAAAGACGCCGTGTTGGTTTGATCGGAGTCGTTGAGCTCCATCACGTAAAGATCGCTGCCGGTATGGTCAAAGAACAAGTTGAATGCGGCCAGACATTGGTTATCCTTCTGAACGCAAGGAGTTGACGTTACATAGGTCAATGCCCCGTCCGATCCAATCTGCAAAGTGTAAATTTTCGGATGGTTGTTCGTGGCGTTCGCACCCATCAGGTATTGTCCGTTCACCGCCATGGGGCGGATGTTCCGGTGGAAGGGTGAGCCCGGGATACGGGTCAGCGCGCCGTTCGAGCTTGCAGAATATCCGACGATAACGTTCGGTCCTTCGTTTCCGGGAGAGCTGGCCACATAAACATAAGCCACTGGGCCTCTGCTGGATAGATCGGATTGTGAACCGGTCGACGGTGAAAGTTGTGCGGAAGCGGGCGTAGCGCTCAATGCTGCGCCGAGGCAAAGGATTGTGAAGGGTTTAAACATCGGCAGGCTCCTACCGGAGGAAGTCTGTTCGGTGCCTTCGATGCTGAGAGCTGATGGCCGGTTGTCTCGCCCATGCCGCCAACCTATCGCTCGACGCGAACCGTGATCAGTTGGTGACGGCTAGCCCAGAACGGAATCTTACCGATCACCTCGGGTACTTCCTTAGTTGACGATAGATCACGGTTATACTGACTGACCCAATTACACCCACTGACCCAGATTTGTTGAATCTCGGATCGAGCGATTCGGGGGTTCAATTTTATCCAACTTTTATGGCTGGCAGGTTCCACCTGCGTAGTGTCGGGGGGTTGGCCCGCCCTTTCAGCGACGAAGAAAGCGGGTGCCCTGCCGTTCTCGCGCTTTTTGCGAGAGGGCGGGGCTCTTGGCTCACATATCGGCAGCAGGATAGGGCGGCAAGTTTACCGGCATCGCCGGTTGACAAGTGACAATTGTTACTTTACAGTTGATTTTGAGTGATTAGGAGTTTCAAGCATCGCGGCCTGAAACGTCTCTATGAACGTGGCGACCGGAGCGGGATACGGCCTGACCTGATGGACACGGTAGAACGAATCCTCACGGTGCTTGACTCCACCACGACACCTCAAGGCTTGGATATACCGCGCTATCACTTGCACCAGCTCAAAGGCGATCTAAAGGGGTTGTGGTCGGTGACGGTACGGGCTAATTGGCGCATCGTCTTCCGCTTTGATGGAGAGGACGCTTTTGACGTTGAACTGATCGACTACCACTAGGGGAGAAGAAAATACCATGCCCATGAAAAATCCGGTTCATCCCGGTAGCGTCGTCCGTCATGACTGTCTCGAGCCTTTGGGGCTCTCAGTAACCGCAGGCGCGAAGGCGCTCGGAGTATCCCGGCAGGCGCTCAATAACCTGGTAAATGGCAGCTCTGGCGTTAGTCCGGAGATGGCTATACGACTGTCGAAGGCTTTCGGCAGCACGCCGGAGACGTGGTTGCGAATGCAGCTTGCTTATGACCTCGCCGCAGCGCTTAAGAACGAAAGC
>DASYOD010000171.1:0-6434 GCA_036008085.1 Terriglobales bacterium | reverse complement strand
CTTTCCAATGCAATTCAGCGCGAAGGCATGACTCTCCCGCTGAATATTGAATACTCCGATTTGCAAGTGCATCAATGCGAATACCAGTCGTCGTGCGCGACTGTGCTCATGCTTGATTGCTCGCACTCCATGATTCTTTACGGAGAAGATCGCTTCACCCCGGCAAAAAAGGTTGCGATGGCGCTGTCGCATCTGATTCGCACCCAGTATCCTGGCGATTCTTTGTCGCTGATTCTGTTTCATGATTCGGCAGAAGAGGTGCCCTTGTCGCAACTAGCACGGGTAAAGGTCGGGCCTTATTACACCAACACCCGCGAGGGTCTGCGATTGGCGCAACGCATTCTGCAGCGCCAGCGTAAAGACATGAAGCAGATTGTGATGATTACCGACGGCAAGCCATCGGCCCTCACGCTCGAAGACGGCCGCATCTACAAGAATGCCTTCGGCCTTGATCCGCTGGTGGTAAGCCAGACACTGGAAGAAGTTTCCAAATGCAAGCGTGCCGGAGTCCTTATCAACACCTTCATGCTGGCTTCGGATCATGGGCTGGTGCAGTTCGTGCAGAAGGTCACAGAAATGTGCCGCGGCAAAGCCTACTTCACCACGCCCTACACCCTGGGCCAGTACCTGCTGATGGATTACATGTCCCGCAAGACGAAGACCATTCACTGATCCAGGTTCTCGGCAAGTTTCTTACCTGCGGATGCGGCGGAGCCTAGTCACAGTCGGCGTCCGGTTTGCTCCACGCGCCACTTACTTTGGTAACCTTGTCCGCGCATGTAGACATCCGCTAGTTTGTAGGTTCCCATGGGAGTTGTGTGCGCAACCAAATTTCATTTCGTCGACTACCCCAGAGCCGCTCATTGCTGGCCCTTTGCTTTGCCCTGGTAGTCAGTCTTTCAATGCTGACCGCATCGATTGCGCCACCAGCGCTTGCCCAGAAAACTCAAGACCGAAAAATCGTTTACCGGGTTGAGCCGGAATATCCGCCGGACCTGAAGCACGCACGCATTGGTGGTTACGTCCGCCTGGAGGCAACCATCTCATCGAATGGATCTGTCGAAAGCACCAACGTGACTGGAGGAAACCCCATCCTTGCCGAAGCCGCAGTCACGGCGATTAAGAAATGGAAGTACGAGCCTGTAGGGTACCAAACCAAGGCCAAGCTGGTTTTCCATTTTGCTCCGTAATACCAACCAGCTGCGCTTTTGATTGCGCGAAAATGCGTTCAGCTCTCCGCCTTCTTCACCGCCAACTCGGCGCCCTGGAAGCCAATTTTGCTGTGGGTGCCATCGCAAAACGGTTTATTAACTGACCCGCCGCAGCGGCAAAGAGAAAAAGCAGGTTTGCCGGTGAGATCGTACTGAGTGCCGTTGATGTCGACCAGTTCGATCGCTCCTTCGGGGGCTTCCACACGATAAGGGCCGTTGGGTCTGACGGTAATTTTAACTGTAGCCATGAGTCCTCCAGATGAAGTGTGTTAAGTATGAAGATAACAGCTTTTAACGGCTGGCTCATAGCTGCTAGCTTCTAGCTGCTGGCCACAACAACTGATTGTGCCATCGATTTGGTGTTATTGGGAGAATTGCGGACTCATGAAGGGCGAGTTGTAGGCGAGGACCTAGAAGCTAGAAGCGTTCTCACGCCACGGCCAATTTCGCTCCCACCAGGCTGTGGTAAAGCTTCACGTATTCGTCAATCATGCGCTTGGCCGTAAAACATTCGCGCGCCCGCTGGTAGGCGCGGGTTGCATAGCCGCGGCAGAGGTCACGGTGCTCGTGCATGCGGCGAATCACGTCGGCCAGGCTCGACGCGTCGTTCGCCTGGAAATATATTGCAGCATCACCCCAGATTTCGCGGAAGCAAGGAATGTCATTGGCGACAATCGCGCAGCGCGAGAACGCGGCTTCGAGCGGAGCCATGCCAAACGCCTCATATCGCGACGTGGCTGCATAAATCGATGCGCGGCTATAAAGCGTGCGCAACTGCGCTTCGGTCTGCGGCCCTTTCAAAGCTACTGTGACGCGGTCGATTGCCAGTTTGATGTCGGTGCGAATAGGAATCTTGGCCTCGGCGACTGCGGCTTCTGCTCCGACTATGCAGACCGGCAGCGGATGAATATGTTGAGTCAAGAGGCTCACCTGCTTGCCGGCATCGCACAGGCGACCCACCGATAGCACCGAATCGTCCTTACTCACATAAGGATTAAAGAAGGCGGGATTGCGTCCGTTGTAAATGACCACGTCGCGTCTGGGTCGCGCGTAGCAATCGCGAATGGCATCCAGCATCCACAGGGACGGCGCCACTAACGCGTCGGCATGCCACAAGCCTCGCATCATCGCCTCGCGATACCAACGCATCCACCGCCCCGCGCGTGGTTCGTGTCCGTGCACTTCCTTCCACCAACTGATTAAATCGCCGTGAGCCACAACTACCCGCGGAACGTCGACCGGAAGATTCCCGTAGCACAATTGATTGAGGTGCAGCAGATCAGGTTTGAGTTCCTTTACCAGCGCTGCTAGGTAGGCGGATGAGTCTGTCAGGTCTTGCTCGGCTTCCTGCATCCAGTCCAAACGAAACGCCGTCGGACGATATTCAAGACCCTGCAGTTCATCCATCCATGTAGTTTGATGTGGCAGGGGAATATCGCCCAGGCTAACCAGCGTGACCCGCACACCACGGCTCACCAGGCCTGTGACCAGTTCCTGGGTATAGGCCCAGACTCCGCTTAATGTATCGGTGGTCACAAGAACGTGCACAACTGTCTCCTGATTAGTGTAGCCGCGGACGTCTTCGCCCGTTCTGTACGCGGACTGAGTACTCGTGTCACCCGAGCGGCACCATTTTAGTGCGAAACCCGCGGTTTGTTAAGGCAATAACGTGTCAGGTTAAGTGACAATGCAAGATGTTGCATATTTCGCTCGGAATCCAGCCCCGCAACCCATCAAGTTACAATAACCGCATGCTGCGGTTGATGTGCATTACTGCTCATCCCGACGATGAGGCAGGAGGCTTTGGTGGCACGCTTCGCCTCTACCATGACCGCGGCGTCGAGACCTGCGTAATCTGCCTCACCCCGGGGCAGGCTGCGAGCAATCGAGGCAGCGCAGCAAATGACCAGGAACTGGCGGTTATGCGGCGCAAAGAGTTTGCCGCCGCTTGTGAAATTCTGGGAATTACAAGCGGAATCGTCTTGGACTATCCGGATGGTCAGCTCTACCGCCAGGATCTTTATAGAGTCGTATGCGACTTGACCTTGCACATCCGCCGTTTTCGTCCCCAGGTCTTAATTACGTTCGGTCCCGACGGTTCTGTCACAGGCCACATTGATCATTCCATGGCGTCAGTGTTCGCGACGCTGGCGTTTCACTGGGCTGGACGCACTAATCGCTATCCTGATCAACTGGTTGGAGGAATTACCGCGCACCGAACTCAAAAGCTTTACTACGGCACAGTGGATTTCAATTTGCCGGATCGGCAACCAGTCACGCTGCCTCCGGCAACCGCGATCATAAACATTGCCGGTTACTTGGAGACAAAAGTGGCCGCGTTCAAAGCTCATGCCACGCAAGCGCCCTTGTGGCCTCTATTCGAATCCCACGTACGGCAGCGCGGAGGACGGGAAATGTTTCATCTCGTCGCGAGGATTGCTCCGGGATTGATCGAGCAGGAGACCGATTTGTTCGCGGGTATTAAAGAAAATATGTGAGTCGGGGTTACCGTTCCTATTGTCCGCGCAGCTCACGAAATACTTGCAGCAACGAGCTATGCGCGAAGGGCGCTGGCGCCAAAGTAAGGATCAGCATCACCAATGCGAATCCGGCTAACCAGCGGCGGAACCCAGTTACCTCCGGCCACTCCGCGACCATCGGATGCCGCATGCCGCTAATCTTTAATAAAACCGCCCAGATTAGCCAACCCGCCCAGAAATAAAGTGCCATCGGAATAAGCGCCAGGATGGTCAAGCGCGACACCAATTTGTGCGCCCGCGGGGCCAGTGCGAATACGATGTGGCCGCCGTCCAGTTGGCCGCCGGGCAAGAGGTTGAGCGCGGTGGCGAACATTCCTACCCATGCGGCGATCGCGACAGGATGAAAATAAATCGAGTGTAGGGCAAATCCCGCACTGGTTTTGAGCTGCGTCAGCGGAAGAATGTACCAGACCAAGCGAAAAATCAGCGGATATCCCAATTGAATGTCGGGGCTGGCGAGATTCGCTGGCATCGGCTTCGAGAGTGGCAAGGCAAACATCAACACGGTTACCGCAACTACGAATCCCGCGATTGGTCCAGCGATTCCGATATCAAAAAGCGCAGCGCGCGAGCGAATTGGCGAACGGATGCGGATGAATGCGCCGAGCGTTCCAATTAACGTTGGCGCGGGGATAAAGAAAGGCAAAGTCGCATTCACCCCGTAGTAGCGGCAGTAGAGATAATGTCCCATCTCGTGCGCCAGAAGAATTAGCATCAGAGTTGACGCGAAAGGCAAGCCTAGTAGCAGCCGCGAAGGATCGTTGAGCACCCATCGCGCGGGGAAGAACGGGACCTCGTCATCATTCAACGAAAAGGCGGGCTGGTTGTGCTGGAAGTTATATTCCATGCGCGCGCCCACAACGAGGGTGGTAAAGATGGTCGCCAGCAGGAGGATGATGTGCAGCCAATAACGCTGTTTGAGCGGCTGTACTACGAACACTTCCACGGGGCGGTAATAATCCGTAGTAGCACAAGAAACTGGGGGAAGAAATTCAGGCATCAGGATGCTACAGTTCGAGAGCAAGTACGGACGCTAACGCCCGTGTCTCCATCGTACCGGAGAAATCGACCTCAGTCGATGGACTGCAATTCCTTGCCGGGTTTGAAGCGTACAGCTTTACCCGGGGGGATGGAAACTTCGGCGCCGGTGCGCGGGTTACGCCCGATTCCGGTCTTGCGTGGCCTGACATTGAACACGCCGAAACCGCGCAGCTCAATGCGATCGCCTTTGGCTAGTGACCGCTTCATGCTACCGAAGACCGTCTCCACAGCCAGTTCGGCCTTGGTCTTGGTGATTCCGGTTTTGTTGACCACTTCGTTGATGATATCGAGCTTGATCACAGGTTAGCCCCCGCAATGGATCACAACGGCTACATCAAGTGCTTGATGCTAAGGGAGATATGGGAGATTGTCAACGGGACGTTATCTCTTAAGTAAGACACCGCTCTAACGCGGACTACTTCCTGGCGTTCTCGCCTTCTTTATACATGTATTTGATCGCAGGCTTGTAAATCATGAGATTGGGGGCGCCGTTGCAATTTATCTTCAGACAGCTCTTGTCGTACCATTCGATGACGCCGCGGATCTGTTCACCATCACGTAGAACGATGACCATGGGTGTTCTCGCCTGCATCTGCTTCTGATAATAAAAGTTCTCCGCATTGGTCTGCTCGGGTGGAGGCGATTTGCGCCCACCGCCGCCATTGCGGTCGCTGCGGTCATTACGATCATTGCGATCAGCCGAGCGCTCAGGACGGTCACGGCGCTCCGCCACCGGCGGGCCAGAATGGTTGTGGTTGTGGTCGTTGCGTGTTAAGGAGGGGCGAATCAGCTTCCGGTTGGCAAAAGGCTCCGGTTCGATAGAACGTTCGACCGGCATGGAATCAACCGCATCTTTCATAGCTGCACCACCTATCCGACACGCTTTTTAACGCGGGCCACAACCCGGCGCGACTGTGTTGTGGATTCTGAGGCGTGAACTTTCAACTACCGTAGCATAAGAACCGGAGAGATGACAATCCTCAAACTCTTGCTGTTGCGCAGAAGTGCTGGTCGTCTTGGAGTTGGGTCCCGGCTTATCGGGCCACTTTTCGGCGGAGCCAGCGACTTAAGATAGCTCACGATCTGCCAACGTTGCGGTTCTGGCAATTTTGACCACACCGGCATACCCCGGCGAACAACTCCGTTGGTTAGCACCCAGAAGAGAGTGCCAGGAGTGGCTTGTTGCACTTCTTCGGCCACCAGACTCGGCGCCTTTCGTCCGCCCTCCGCCATGTCCCCGTGGCATACAGAGCAATGCATTTCAAAAAGTTTACCGCCGGCGACGACGGCATTGGGATCGTTCTCCAATGGATTGGTGCGGGTGACGGCTTTTTCGGGAGCCTTTCCCAGAGCAGCATAAACGTTTTGCTGTTTCGCGGCAGAATCCTGGTTCCGCGCTGCCGCCAAATAATTGGCCAATATCAAAAAGAAAATCGCAAAAATTGCGGCAATATGGTGGCGAGGCCTGAGAGTTTTCATGTTGGATCCCCGTTTTGGTTTGTTACCGCTTGGCCCCTCCCAAAAGGCGCTCTACCATTTGCCCGAAGCCAGAGAACTCCCGCGCTATTCCCCATCGCAAGAGGAAGGCGTGACTATTATCATTTAGCCCGAAACCCGGAGACAGCCGAAAAGTCCAGTCTGA
>DASYOD010000170.1:0-5783 GCA_036008085.1 Terriglobales bacterium | reverse complement strand
GCGGCAGCACCTCCGAGTATCGCTGGGAGGATAACGATCCACAGATTCATGGCCGAACCTTCCTCCATACTAGCAGCCAGCTTAGAGACCAGATATCGTACTTAACTCGCCTGGAAGCTGCCAGTTTGCCACGTTCCCAGGGAGGAATTTATTTCGCGGGAAGATAGTTTGTCTTGAGGTGCTACAGATCGCCGGAGTGAATGAGGACAGACCCGTCCGGTTCCGTCTGACCGGCAAGATATTTACGCCGCGCTACGTCTTCGATGGCCCGCCGCTTTGCTCTCAATACTTCCTGTTTATCTCTGTCATCTGGATTGAAATGATCGTCCAGAGCCTCACTTCTGATCTCGCACCGCACACGGGTTCCTCTGTCTTGCCTCCAGATGATCACCACATCGCGGTCAAAGCTAAATCTCGCCTCCGGAAACCGCAGGTCACGTTGCCCAGCAGCTCACGTCCTCTCTGGAAACAGTCCCGGCATCCACCGCGCGGCAAGCGCGGCAGGGAAGACGAGCCGCAGCGGCGCGCGCGCGCTGTCTGCCATCAATACACCGCGCTCCATCAACGCCGAGACGATACGGCGCGCATGGCGCTCGCCCGCGCCCACGGCCCTGGCGGCGTCGCCGCGGGGCAGCTCTCCCCGGTAGAGCACGGCTTCGAGAATATTGCGCGACTTGGGCGGCAACTTGTTGAGCCTGATTTCTTCTTCGGCCCACAGCAGGATGCGCGTCCGGAGGCGATCCGGTTGCATCACCTCTTCCATGAATGTGACTTGATCGATGCAAGTTCTGAGAAAGAAATCTGTGAACGCCGCGAGCCCTTCCTCGCTCAGATTCCCGCGCCCGTCAAGATCGTTGCGGCGCGTGGCGTCACACGCGGCAAGATGCCCCTTGTATGTGTCGACATTACGCGCAAGGCCCCGCGCCACCGACCAGACCGCGCCTGTATCCAGCGTATCGAGCAGGATCGCGTGCGACATCAGCCGTGCCACCCGGCCATTGCCGTCGACGAAGGGGTGAATCCACACTAGCCGTTGATGCGCCGCCGCCGCGCTCAGGATCGATTCCGTCTTGCTGACGCCGCCGTACACGTCCTCAAAGCGCTTCAGAAAACGCGGGACCGCGCCGGGGCTGACGGCGATATGAGCCCCGACCGCTACATCTTTCCTCCGCAGTTCGCCGGGCACGACCCGTACCCGCTCCTTGGTCGCCGGGTCTTCCACCCACAACAGACCTTCGGGTAGTTCGTCGCAGAACCGGCGATGGAGTTCACGGATGCCATCGCTCGTGACGGCGCGCCCCACCAGGCCGCCACCGTCGATCCACTTCTGGGCGGTGATATGGGCTTTTGCTTCCCGCTGCAGGTCACCCTTGCGGGGATCATTGCTATAGTCGCCCTTCAGGGCGCGCTCGATATCGACCGGGTGAGTGTCGTGCCCCTCGATCAGGTTGCTGTAGTAGCAGTTCATCGACCGCACCAGATCGGCAAGAGACGCCAGCAGCCTTTCAGGCAGACTCCGGCGAAATCCGCTGGACTTCTGCCCCAGAGCAAACGCAAGGTCTGTCAGCCCACCCCGGTGACGGGAGCCTTCGGCGATGAGCAGTGGCTCCATCATCGAGACCAGTTCGCCCCGATCTTCCTCCGCTTTAATGTCCTCTTTTATGTCCGCTTTATCATTCATAGCAACACATTTTATATCATATACATATACTACATTAAAGCTGTTTTATGTCCGATTTAAAGTCCGCTATAACTGCGATTCCGCTAAAAACCCCCCACCCCTATCCACGGCCGTGGCACTACAAGCCAATTATGCCGTGCCACTACAAGCAAATCGTGTTTTGAACTCCTCCGATTGTCCGTCTTGATCGTCGTCATCGTGGCCAGCGGAAGCGAAGAAAGCACCATCGACTGCCGAGGAAAGGAAAAAAGTACTCGAGTTCTGGATTCAATATGTACGGCCCGGCCAATTCAAGGATTTGGTCGTCGATGGATCGGACGGCTACAAAAATGGCCAGCAGATTGCCGCTTATATAGAGGGGGCCAATAATGGCCATTGGGATCCCGACATTTTGTCAGCGGCAGTCCGTTTTCTTCAGAATAATATAATCGGCCTAGGCGTTGCGACCGAGGAACAAAAAAAGAACCGTGAAGAAAAAGCCAAGGCAGCCGCGGCCAAACAACGTGCGGAACAAATAGATGCGAATAACAAAGCCGTGCTCGCGAACTGGCTGCGAAATGAGTGCCCAACTGGGCTTCTCGTCAACGGCACCTTATATCCATCGACCCTGGATAAGATCATCGCGTATTTGGATAAAAATCACTCGAACAATTCAGGAGAGATGATGTTGACTCCAGCGATGTTGTCAGCAGCTGTGACAACGCTGAGCAACTCCCTCGACTGGTTTTCTTCCAAGCCGGAAGATCACGTGCTCAGGAATCAACCCGCACCACCGAGCCGTGAAGAAGTTCTGCGTTCGAGATTATCGGATAAAGCCCTTCAGGACGCGGGCATGAAACCTCGACGTCTCCGCGGTCATGAAAACGACAACAAGTTGAAGGATCCGAGTAAAGAAATTCAGGCCTTCACACGGCGCGAACTCGAACGCCGAGGCGTTAGAGACCCATTTCAGGAAAGGTTGGAATCGCTTTGTGTCATGGGGTTCGGCCGCGTTGACGCAGGAAAAACCGCACAGGTAAGAGCCATCCGCGTGATGAAGGACGGTCAAGTGGATTGGGAGGCTTCTTTCCGCAAGGCAGATCAGCTCGCGACACAGTTCGAAAATCAGAAAAATAGGAGAGCCAACGGCTAATAGAGACAATGTCACAAGAAGAAATCCAATCCAAAGCAATCCAAGACGCACTCGTGCTCTGTGAAGAGGAGAACGAAGTCCCGGCAGCTCTCGTATTGTCCATACTCCAAATCAGGTATCCGGAGATTTCCGAGCCAAATCTCAAGTGCATAGTCGCGGGGGCCCGATAATGAAAAAACTAAATCAGATGTATCCGCCCGTACCGCCAAGTCTGGAAGAGCGTTTCCAAGCCGCTGTCAATGACGCAATCGCTTATTTACGGGACGACTCGACCGATCACGGTTATTACGGCGATCTTGAATTCACGCTGAGCCTGCGTCAAGGCATCTCCCGCGAAGTCGCGGCTTCGGCAATCAGCAAGGCACGAAAACAACTCAATTCAAAGTAGTCCGCGGTCAAGGAGCCGCACCCATGAACAGGAAACAAATTGATCCAAAGAACGACGCTGAAAAGCATAAAAAGAATTACCAGGAGCGAAATAATCATACAACAGTGGATTACGGCACTCCGATTGATGAGCTGAGGCATCCTGAAAAGAATGGAGAATTCGAGGCAAGACCACAGTCGGGAACATTCGCCAGAAAAAATACGCAACAGCGTACGACCGGTCCGATAGATCGATTGAACGCGAATCCCATAAAACTCAGCTCGCCAGACCACGAGCAACACCCGGACAAAATAAATCGCGTACCAATCGCGGGCGGCGTCAGAACGAAGTCTGAAATCGAATCTCACAAGAATGGAAGACGCGGTGGACCGATCTCATCGCCGCAGACTCACGTTGCAGTGAAGCCACACAAATCCGAAACTTCGCAAAGCATCGGTGCACGTCGACAGGCAAATCCTGAACGCGTTCGTGACGCAGTTTCGGTCCCGAATGCAGGACGCGAAGCAATAGATCAGCAGTTGATGTCGGATCAAATTGTCGGCACGTCATCATCACCTAAAAAGAGAAAGAGCAATTCTTGGGGAGTCGAAGAGAAATAAGCGGTATTGGCGGGTCTTCAAACCCCCGTCATTCTGAGGTTCCGCCCTCCCTCAGTAGCGCCACCACGGCAAAGCTTTCATGGAACGCGAAGGTACGTCGTGGTGGCGTGTAATTACCCGTTTATTGTGGCAATCCGCGAAGCGTGTTGAACAGACCGAACAGCTGCAACAACCCATGTGCAGCAAATAAATAAGGGGCGACATCAGTGATGCCCTAGCTCTTTGAGGAATAACCATGAGTTTTAGCATCTGTGGAAACGCAGGTCAGGGCGACGCGACAGTTTCCTACACGGGAACCAGTAGCCCTCATGTGCCCGACGCTTTGGATTTGGTTGTATGTTATAAGAAAAAGGTGCGAACTTTCTTTGAGAATCTTGTTCTCCCGCTTTGTGCGGGAATCATAATTTTCATTCTGGCCATCCCCTATTTTCATCACCACCTAATGTCATTGGGGATTACGCTCATCTCAATATTAGTTTTTGGCCTGATTCTGTCTCTCTGGATACAGAAATCTAAAAAAGCGGAAGCAGAAGCATTGAATGATAAGATTGCTTTTCTTCAGAGAATTTACGAAACCGATCAATTAAATCGAGATAAGATTGCAGCCGAAAGTACACTTCGCAAAGCAAGGAGAGAACAACTGTCTATATTCTTGACTCGTGGGGATGAGATCCGAAAGGGTATTGTTTATAACAACCCTCAGTCTTTCGCTGACAAGGAGTCTTGGGAAAAAGAAGTATCGGAATATTTAGCAAAGAATTGGGAGCCGTCATCCGTACGCCGATTCCAAAGCCCTAATCAGGCGACAGATTTTTCAAACCAAAGCAGCAAGAAACAGGATGTCGCAATCGGAGAAATGCAAGCGCGAATGTCGATACTCCACGATTTCATTTCTGCGTTGCAAGATTAAATAACTCGGCCTCGGATGCCAGCCCGTTATTCGGGGTTTCCTTGCCTCTAGAGCATTTCTAATTTAAGTATTTACATGTTTGTGTCATAATCCTCCTGCTGGTAGAGGGGAGGCTTTGATGCAAGCGTATTCACAGGATTTGCGCGAGCGGGTGTTGCGGGCACTGGATCGCGGGGATCGACCGTCGGAGATTGCTCGGCGGTTCGAGGTGAGCCGCGTCTGGGTCTATCAGGTGAGGGATCGACAGCAAGAGATGGGCGTGCGCAGCAGTTTCCCGATCGGCGGCCATCGCCGCTCCCGGCTGGCGGACAGGGAACAGGTGCTGCGCGACTGGATCGCAGCCGAGCCCGATCTGACGCTGGCCGAGTTGCAGCAGCGGCTGGCGAAACAGGGTGTGGCGACTAAGATCGCGACGTTGTGGCACCAGCTGAATAAATGGAAGCTCACCTTTAAAAAAAACCTTACACGCCGACGAGCAAGAGCGCGCCGACGTACAGGCGGCGCGGCGCGCATGGAGTGAGGCGCAGCCCGGGATGGACATCGAAAAGCTAGTGTTTATCGATGAAACCTGGATATCGACCAGCATGACGCGGCACTATGGACGTGCCCCCAGGGGACAGCGCTGCATTGCTTCGGCCCCGCACGGCCATTGGGAAACCACCACCTTCGTAGCCGGCTTGCGCCACGAGCAATTGACCGCGCCGCTGGTCGCAGACGGGCCCATGGATGGCCAGCTGTTTCTTGCCTACCTGCGCCAATTTCTGTGCCCCACTCTGCGGCCCGGAGATATCGTCATTCTCGACAACCTCAGCTGTCACAAGGTGGCCGGGGTGAAACAGGCCATCGCCGCAGCGGACGCGACCCTGATTTATCTGCCGCCCTATTCGCCCGACCTGAACCCCATCGAAAAGCTCTTCGCCAAACTCAAAGCGCTGCTCCGCAAGGCCGCCAAACGATCCGTCGAGGCCCTATGGAATGAAATCGGTGACCTGCTCAACACACTGTCGTCAACGGAATGCGCAAACTACTTCGCCTCTTCTGGATATGTATACACTTAAATTAGAAATGCTCTA
>DASYOD010000169.1:0-28950 GCA_036008085.1 Terriglobales bacterium | reverse complement strand
TTGTTGGCATTTGGGCTTGCATGAACAGCGGACGTCTTGGGTCCAAGCAGCTTATCAATGCTCACTTTGATGACAAGCGTTTTCCCGTGGAGGCCACGGAAGTAATTGTTCAGGACGATATTCGGGAACCGGTTTTCTGCCCAGACCAGTGGGGCGGATATCTCATCTACACGCTCTATCCACGAACCAATGTCCTGGTGGACGACCGCCACGATTTATACGGCGATCAGTTTTTTAAAGATTACTTGAAGGTAGTTTACGTGCAGGAGGATTGGAGCAAAATCCTGGACGAAAGGGGCGTGAACTGGATATTGGTGCAGAAAGATTCTTCGCTGGGAACCATCCTTGAGCAAACCCCAGGGTGGAAGCTGATCCACGCAGATGACACCGCGGTTCTATTCCACCGCGAAAAGACATGAAGATCTCAAGAATGTCCGGACGCCGCTGGAGTCGCGGGCTTCACATCGGCAGCTGACTTGGTGAGATCGTCAACTGCCTTCGAATCGAGTTGATAAAGCGTTGCCGGCTCGTTCTCTCTTTTTGCGATATAGTTGTCACCCGCTTTCGAGATCGAGGCCTTTTCCACTTTCTTGCCATCGTTCGATGTGACCGTGAGATCGATAAGCGGTGCGCCGAAACCTGAGTCAACAAACTTGCTGGCCGCGAGCTCGCGAATCTTCTCGACGAGATCCTGCGCCGTACCGGGATCCATCTTTTTCGCGTTGCCTGACCACCAGTCTTCTCCGCTTCTGGTCAGGAAGTAGGTCTTTGATCCGTCGCGAACTTCGATTTTGTTGGGATCATCCGAGCCGAGGTCGAACAACTTCTTGTTGCGAAAATCTTCCAGGTTCTTGTCCAGCGCATGCCCTAGCGTGTTCGGAACCTTGTAAACGCCCTCGACCGCGCTAGACTTGGCATAGTATTCGTCTTTATTCTTGCGCACTTGAAGTTCCTGCGTTCCAGATTCAGCCGTGACCTTCGCAGTCGCAACTGGGGTAGCCGAAGCGAACGCGGATGCTGTTTTCTTCTGATCGTCGGTTGCACTCAATTCCATCTTTGCGTCTGTCAGCGCACGCACCAGGGAATCAACTTGGGATTCATCGGCTCGCAACGGCTTCGGCTTCACGATTTGCCACTCGTCCTTGTTGCGGCCAAACGTTATTTCCTGCTTTTTCGCGATCAGATCAACTTCGCTGATCTTATCCGAGTTCACTGTCAACAGACGCTTATCCCGAAGATCGTTTGCGCTTTTGTCGATGCTGGTCTTGTCGTAACTCGGGATGGTAAAGATCCGCGGATCGCCGCCGAGTTTGGCGTAGATTGCGTTGCCTGCGGGAGTCGCATCCCCTAACAATAGGCTTTGCGTCTGATTGTTTTTCTCGGATAAGTCAACTTCGAACTTGGGGACATCCAGACCGTACGGAGCGAGATTACTGGCCTTTTCTTCCACTAACCTTTCGGAGTTCAACGATGAAAAAGTGCCCAGCAGGCTGGAAACCGCGCCCTGATCCGCTGGCAGCGCCGCAGGCGAAGTAATCTGCCACTGGCTCGCGCCATTGCGTTCAGCCCCGACCTGTTCCGCACCGTCTTTCTTCAGGTCGAACCTGGAAATGTCCACAGTCTTAACCGCCAGAATTTTAGGCGGCGCATCGGCTGAAGCTTCCGTAGTTTCCTTCGGCTTGTGATGATTCGACCAATAAAGAGCTCCCACGAGCCCTGCAAGAATAACCGCTGCGACGATGAGACCGCTTCCCTTCATCTATCGTCTCCGCCACCAGACTGATACTCCGGCGAAAACTACAACCAGCGGCAGCAGGAACTGACTGGTGAGCCGCACCATATTCATCTGCGCCCGTGTCATGGTCACGCGCCGGTCTTCTTCTTGCTTGGGGCGAATCGAGATCAAGTCTTCGTCCGACGCCAGCCAATCGATCGTGTTCAGTGCCAGGTCGCTGTTGCCGTTAAATTTGATGAACGAGTTTGCCGCCCACGACGAAGTGCCAACCACCACGAAGCGGCCCTGCGTATCTTGCTTGCCTGTGTTATAGGTCCCGGCGGCGGCGAGGGTCAGTGGTCCTTTTTTGTTTTTCGGATCATTTGGATCGACCGCCGGCGAACTCAAATTGTTCGTCGCCAGGCTGGTGCTCGACGAGTCAAACAATTTCTGCACCGTGGTTTTGTCGCCGTTCTTCACATCAATTGAACGCGAGAGCGGAAAGCCGGTTGCCGTGCCCTTCATACCATTCACGATGGGTTGCGAGTCATAACTGGTGACCAGTGCGACCTGCGGCCCTAGTCCCGCAAGCTGGCCAATTGGATTCAAATCCAGAATCAGATCCTTATTCATGGTGACGCCCCAGCTTTGCAGCAGGCTCGTGAGAGCGTCGTTCTCCGCGATTTCGGAGCGTCCGATTTTTAGCGGCGGATCCAGCATGAAAAACGCGCGACCGCCATCTTCAACATATTTCTTGATGGCATCGACTTCGGGCTGCTGATAATTTCGTGTTGGGCCGCCGACTACCAGCGTCGTGCAATCGCTTGGAACTTCCGCTTTCTGCAACAAGTCAATCGACTTCGCTTCGTAATTGTCTTTGCCCACCAACTGCTTGAAGTCGGAGAAACCATTGCGGTCGGTATCGTCGATCTGATGCTCGCCGCTTCCCGCGACAAAGCACACGGTGCGGGTTTTATTCTTGAGAACGCGAATGAGCGCTCCGGTAATGCCTTCCTCCGTCATGCTCTTGGCTTCTTCTTTTCTATCGCCAACCTGTACCAGCGCAGTTCCATAATTCTTTATGCCGGCCTCGCGAGCTTCCTGCGGCTTCTTGTCAGGATCGATGTAATCAACGTGCAGTTTCGGCGATAGGCTCGTGTATTCATCGAGCAAGTCTTTGGCATGCTGGAATCGCGTGCCCTGGTCGAAATACAGTATGGTCGCGTTCTCCTTCAGCCCTTTGACGATTTTCGCAGTCTGTTCTGACAAGCTGTAGCGCTTGTTCGATGTGGCGTCATAAGACTTAGTGTAGCGATCGGCCAGCACGTTCACGATCACCACAGCGGTTATTACGACAAGAATGTAAACGGCGGCATAAGCCGCGTACTTCGTCTGTCTGGCTTTCAGCAATTGCGTATTCAACTACGACCTCCAGCGGAGAGATTCCATGGAACGAGCCGTGAAAAACAGTCCCAGGAAAATCACCGTCACATAAAAGATTGCATCCTTCGAATCGAGCACGCCTTTGGCGAAGGATTCGAAGTGCGTGATTATCGACATGTAAGCGAGTACTTGGGCCCAGGTGGAAGTTTCGTATCCACTGACCCATTCCAAAACCCAAAGCAGCAGGCATATACCGAATGTGGCAGCACCGGCGATGATCTGATTCTTGGTCAACGTCGAAATAAACGTTCCAATCGCCAGCAATGCGCCTGCCTGCAGCAACAGTCCGAGATAGCCAACTACCAGAGGCTTCCAATCGGGCTTGCCATATCTGAAGAGGAACGCAAAGTTCACCGCCGCGACCAGTAACATGCACGCATACAAACTGAGGGCCGCCAGCCACTTTCCTATGATGATTTCGCTGTCGCGCACCGGGGAAGTGGCGAGCAGTTCGATGGTGCCGCTGCGCTTTTCCTCCGCGAACAGGCGCATAGTGATCATCGGGATGAAGAAAAGGCCAACCACGCCGACGTTTGACAATAACGGCCTGATCACCATTTCGTTGAGATTCATCGGCATCATCTGCCCGCGCATCTGCGATTCCATGCCCATCAAAACGAAATAACCCAGCGCGTTCCAGAAGAAGAAGCCGAAGATCAGCGCGAACATGGTCAGCAACAGATACGCGATTGGAGATGCGAAATAGCTGCGAAGCTCTTTGCGACAGATAATCAAAATATTTCGCACTTACTTTGCCTCCTGGATTGCGACTTCTTTTTCTTCGCGCGCGGCTGTTTCTTTGCCGGTAAGTTGGAGGAAGATCTCTTCCAGGCTCATCGCTGTGGGACGAAGTTCGTTCAAATCCCATCCAGATTCGACGACCGCACGCGCCAGATCGCCACGGACAAAACCTTTTCCGCTTTCAACCTCAAAACTCTTGCGATTCTGCTGACTCTGCTTCGCCACCACGCGGCTCACGCCAGCCACCTGCTCGAGCCGCCGTTGCACCACCGCGAAATCGAGACTGCCATTACGCCCGCTGACCTCGACCAGCACCGATTCCGCACCGCGAGCACGGTTTTGCAGGTTGTGGACCGAATCTGTCGCCACCAGTTTGCCTTTGTTGATGATGAGCACCTGCTGGCAGGTCTGTTCGACTTCCGGCAGAATATGGGTGCTGAGGATGATCGTGTGATCGCCGCCCAAGCTCTTGATCAGATCGCGAGTCTCGTTGATCTGCTTGGGGTCGAGCCCCGCCGTAGGCTCGTCAAGAATCAGCACATCGGGATTGTGAATAATGGCTTGCGCCAGACCGACACGTTGGCGATAACCTTTCGAGAGTTTTCCGAGGAGCTTGTTTCTTACATCTGCAACTGCACAGCGTTCGGAAACATAGTCGACTCGCTTGCGCAACTCCGCACCCGACAGGCCTTTGAGCTGGCCGACGAACGTCAGATACTCGCTGGTCTCCATTTCCGGATAAAGCGGCGGAGTCTCTGGTAGATAACCGATGCGCTTTTTCATCTCAAGCGGCTGCTCCAAGACATCGTAGCCAGCCACGGTTGCGCTGCCCGACGTGGGCGAAAGGAAGCCAGTCAGCATGCGCATCGTAGTGGTCTTTCCCGCCCCATTTGGGCCGAGAAAACCAACGATTTGCCCTTTTTCCACCTGAAATGAGATGTGGTCGACGGCAATATTCCGAGCGTATCGCTTGGTAAGTTCTTTAGCTGTAATCATAAAAAGGTTTTGTCGAAGGAATTACGGTCTACTAGCCCGAGCCGTACTTCTGTTGAACAGTTCAAGGCTGAACATATATGTTAAAAATCTTGGAGCGGAGATGTCAAATCGCGGCAGCAAAATTTTGCAGCTCTGCGGAGGCCAGATGAAGTATCGCAAACTCGGTAGTACCGGCTTTGAAGTAAGCGAAATCGCACATGGACTTTGGGGAATGGGCGGCTGGAGCGGTTCTGACGACCACCAATCGCTTGAGGCGCTCCAGTTGGCCGTCGATCTCGGCTGCAACTTTTTCGATACGGCATGGGCTTACGGCGAAGGCAAGAGCGATGCTTTGCTGGGCAAAATTCTAGCAACGAACGGCGGTAAACGTTTGTACGCGGCTTCTAAAATTCCGCCGCTCAATGAGAAGTGGCCGGCTTCCCCAAAAGATAAATATGCGGATGTGTTTCCCGCCAAACACGTTTTCAAATATGCCAAGTTGATCAGAGAGAAGCTCGGTGTCGACTGCATCGATCTCTTGCAATTCCACGTCTGGGACGATAGTTGGGCCAAGGAAGCGGAATTTCGCGAGACCGTGGAGAAACTGAAAAGTGACGGATTGATGCGCTTCTTCGGGCTGAGTCTAAATCGCTGGCAGCCGGAGAACGGCATCAAGGCCATGCGAACCGGATTGGTTGACGTTGTGCAGGTGATTTATAACATTTTCGATCAGTCGCCGGAAGACAAGCTCTTCCCCGCATGCCGCGAGTTGAACATTGGCGTGATCGCCAGAGTTCCGCTTGATGAAGGCAGTCTGGGCGGCAAGATGACGGCGGAAACAAAGTTTCCCGCGGACGATTGGCGCTCCAAATATTTCAGTGCCGACAATCTGAAGAAAACCGTGGCGCGCGTGGATAAACTGAAATCGGCGCTCCCGGGAAATTTGAGTTTGCCAGATGCGGCTTTGCGGTTCATCCTTTCAGATCCAACCGTGAGCACCACGATCGTGGGAATGAGAAAGCCAGATCATGTTCGACGAAATATTGCGGCAAGTGATACCGGTCCGCTTCCTGCAGACCTGCTCCAGCAACTTAAGAAACATCGCTGGAATCGCACGCCGCAGCCCTGGTCAGACTGATTAGCTGTTTAGGGCGCCTTCGGTCGTAATTCGACTGGCTTTGCAGATCTCCTTAGCAACTTTGACGACCGCTTCGCTACCACGCATGGGTCCTTCGGCTGACATGACAGAACTGGCGGCAAGCGTAAAAAGTACAGCATCCTCTTGTTTATCAAAATAGAGAACCACCTGATTCGCTGCCATGCCCCTGCCTCCACTGAGTTGTTCTTAGAATCATAGGCTCGTTCGCGATAAATTTGAGGTTATCTCTTTTGGTGCGCCGGACTCGGAAGGGCAAGTTTTTCGGAAATTCAGATGGCGGACTACGAATCCGCATCTCCGCGCCTGATCAGTGTCAAAAATGCTACATTGGATCGTTCATGTCTGCCCCTGAATCCCGCTTCGTTAAGGCCTGCAAGGCGCAACCCGTCGACCGCACGCCGGTTTGGTTCATGCGGCAGGCGGGTCGCTACATGCAGGAATACCGCGCCGTCCGCAAACAATATTCGCTGATCGAAATTTGCAAGAAGCCCGAAGTTGCGGCTGAAGTTACGATTACTGCGGCGGAGGCGCTGGGCGTTGATGCTGCCATTATTTTTGCGGATCTGCTGCTGCCGCTGGAAGTCATGGGGCTCGCATTTCATTTTTCTGCCGGCGAAGGCCCGGTGATCGAGAAGCCTTTGCGCCAGCAAGAAGACATAGCGAATCTGCGGACTGATCGCGCAGCCGATCTGGGATATGTTTCTGAAGCCGTGCGGCGGGTCAGCAAGCACTTCGGAACGCGTTTACCCGTGATCGGTTTTTGCGGCGCGCCTTTCACCTTGGCCAGTTACATGATCGAAGGGGGAGGCTCGCGCAATTACGTTCATGCCAAGAAAATGATGTATTCGTCGCCTGCTGTATGGGATGAATTAATGCAGAAACTGGTCGCGGTGGTGTCAGAATACGCGGCTCAGCAGGTGCGTGCAGGTGCGGATGTTATTCAAATTTTCGATAGCTGGGTCGGATGCCTCAGCGTCGAAGATTATCGTCGCTACGTGCTTCCGCGCACGACCGAGTTGGTGAAGAAGCTGCAGAAAACTGGCGCGCCCATAATTTATTTCGGTACTGACAGCGCCACGCTTTTGCCCTCGATGAAGGAAACTGGTGCGGAAGTAATCGGCCTCGACTGGCGCATTCCGCTCGACGATGGCTGGCGAAGCCTCGATTTCGAACGTGCCGTGCAGGGCAATCTCGATCCCGTTCTACTGTTCGCAGATTGGAAAGAACTGAAGTCGCGCGCCGAAGACATTCTGCATCGTGCCGCCGGGCGTCCTGGGCACATTTTCAATTTAGGTCACGGTATTTTGCCGGAGACTCCGGTCGAGAACGTCAAAGCGTTGGCTCAGTTCGTGCAAGAGCACTCGATGAGAACCACGCCTATGGTGTGATAGCGGAGAACAAATTGGCAAATCCCGACAAAACGGCTGTCCTGCTTCTTGCTCACGGCAGCCCCAACTCGGTCGACGAGGTACCGGAATTCTTGCTGCGTGTTACCGGTGGAAGGCCGCTTCCACAGCCAGTCGTGGATGAAGTCAAGTATCGCTATGGACTGATCGGTCGCTCGCCGCTTACTGAGCTCACACTGGAACAAGCTGACCTGCTGGCGCGCGAATCGGGATTACCCGTGTACGTGGGTATGCGCAACTGGAAACCGTTTGTAGCGGATGCGGTGAGCGCGATGACCTCGGATGGCATCGAACACGTCGTCGCCATCTGCCTGGCACCGCACAACTCACGCACCAGCGTTGGCCTTTATCGATCGGCGCTGTCTGAAAATCAAGCGGATTTTACCATCGACTTCGTCGACTCCTGGCACGACCACCCGTTTTTGATTAAAGCCTTCGCTGAAAAACTACGGTTAGGATTAGACCGCGCACGTCGTGAAGCAGGCACACAAAATATTCCCATAATCTTTACCGCGCACAGCGTCCCCGAGCGCACCATTGCGGAAGGTGATCCCTATGAAAGCCAAGCAAAGGAAACGGCCTCGGCGGTGGCGCGCGAGGGGGCACTGACTCCTGAAGATTGGAGTTTCGCGTTTCAAAGCCAGGGTATGTCCGGCGGTGCGTGGCTGGGGCCGCGAGTGGAAGATACGATTCTCGGCCTGAAACAAAAAGGTCATCGCGACATTTTTATCCAGCCCATTGGATTTCTTTGCGATCACGTTGAAGTGCTCTATGACATTGATATCGGTTTCAAACAATTCGCGGAGCAGCAAGGCATGCGCCTGTGGCGGGCTGAATCACTGAACGATTCGCCGCTGCTCGCGTCGGCGCTCGCCGACCTTACCCGATCGCGCCTGGTGCGAATCCCATCCGCAAGAAAATGAAACGCCTTGCCATCATCGGCGGAGGTATCTCAGGACTTTCGGCAGCGTTCACCCTTGAGAAACACCGCCGCGCCGGCGCGTCGCTGGAATATGTCCTGTTTGAATCGAGTCCGCGTTTGGGCGGAGTCCTGGTGACCGAACGCGTGGATGACTGTCTAATCGAAGCTGGACCCGATTCGTTTCTTACTGAAAAACCCTGGGCGAGCGACCTTTGCCGCGAGGTCGGCTTGAGTGATCAACTCATCGGCTCCAATGACGCGGACCGCAAAACTTACATTTTGGTGAAAGGCAGATTGGTGTTGATTCCCGATGGCCTGATGTTCATGGTCCCGACGAAAATCATGCCAACTGTACTCTCTCCGCTGTTTTCCGTCGCCACCAAGCTCCGCATGGCGGGCGAATGGTTTCATCCTCCGCGAAAAGCCGATGCCGATGAGACGGTGGCTGCATTCGTCGAGCGCCACTACGGCCCTGAAATGGTTGACCGTTTAGCTGATCCGCTGCTTTCGGGCGTCTATGGCGGCGAGGCCAGTCAACTAAGCGTGCGGGCCGTCCTCCCACGTTTCGCCGAGATGGAGGCTTCGCATGGTAGCCTCGGCCGCGCCATGCTGGCCGCGCGCAAGCGCATGGCCCAGACGTCGAAAGCTCCGGCGAAACCGCTATTCACTTCTCTCAAAGATGGCATGCAGCAGTTGGTTGACGCGGTCGTATCCCGCGTACCCGTCCCCGCCCTGCGCACGAACACAGCAGTGCAGAATGTTCAACCGAACCGCGAAGGCTGGACCGTATCTGCGGACGATTCGAATCAATTTGACGCCATAATCGTTGCCACGCCCGCGCAAACTGCTGCCGCCCTATTGCGAACAGCAAGCTTGGAACTGGCGTCCGAACTCGGAGGCATACAGTACACTTCGTCCGTCACCGTAAACCTCGGATACGATCGGAAGGTCCGCGACGCTCTTCCTCCTGGGTTCGGATTCCTCGTCCCTCGCAGCGAAGGCAAATGCATGCTGGCTGCCACTTTCGTGCATAACAAGTTCCCTCATCGCGCTCCGGATGATCGCGCACTGCTCCGCTGCTTTGTTGGCGGGGCGCGTAATGAACAAATTCTGCAAACGCCGGACGAAGAACTTATCCGCATTATTCGCGAAGAGGTTCATCAAGTAATCGGGCTGATGGCTGAACCGCTGTTTACACGAGTCTATCGCTGGAGGGGCGCGATGGCTCAATACGGAGTCGGCCATTTGGAGCGCCTGCAGCGTATCGAAACTCGGCTGCAACAAATCCCCGGATTAACTTTAGCCGGCAACGGCTACCGGGGAATCGGTGTGCCCGACTGTGTACGTTCCGGAACTGAGGCGGCGAAAAAAGCCTTACTCGCTGTGGGATTGTCGGAGGCGGCAGCGCCAGTACTTAGTCATTGAACGCCTTCGATAAATTGTAGGAGTCCGTTTTTGTGATTCCGGGCAAATCCAGGAATTTGCACTGCGCTTAACGGTTACTTTATAAAGGGCAGGTTGGATAAAACTTTAGCAGCGAGTTCCAGTTGCTGCATGTCGTCCTGAGTGAAATCGGGTCCAGCAGTTCCTGCATCAAATCCCTTACGGCAAACCTGGACCACCCCAAGGACTTTTCGTTGCCCGTCGAGAATGGGTGCAGACATCAGCTTTTGGATAGCGTTGGCCCCTGTTCGCTCACCCTCTTCCGAGCTGTTCAGCTTTACGGTTTCAAAAATGCTGGCGTGTTTTACCTTGATGAATGCATTGAAAATTTCGGTTTTTCTGGTAGAGGCAGTATGCGCAGCGACTGCGGAAGAACTGGAAACCGGAATTGATCCGGCGGTCTTTAGCTGTTCGGGATACAGAAAGCCGAGCAAGCCCCGCTGCAGACGCATCAGTGCGACTTCGGTAGGTCGGACTCCGAAAAGTTTGGCCAACGCCCCACAAAACTCTTCCGCCGTCGCGGCCTGACTCAGTACCTGCTCAGCGGAAACATTGGCGGCTCGCGCCGTACCTGCTGCTGCAGCGCCCGATCCGGAATTTTGCTTGCCCTGCATTATCACCTTATGGATGTGTCACGATTTCAGCATGACCATCGTGACCTATGGTGAAGGCTGCATCAAGTTACCGAAGTACTTCAGCATCTCAGTTGTTACGAGTTTCAATCTTTGGTCAGGTCGAAACCCTTCTCCCGCCAGCCTCGAACCCCGCCATCCATGGAAAGTACGTTCGTGTAGCCCATCTTTTGCAGGTTGTCGGCGGCCAGCGCAGAGCGAAATCCGCCGCCACAATAGAGCACCAGTGGAGCATTGCGGTCTGGAACGCGAGCCTCGACATCGCGTTCGATAACTCCTTTGCCCAGGTGCATAGCGCCTGGCAGGTGATCAGCAGCGTACTCACTCTCTTCGCGCACGTCGATAAGCAGAAACTTTTCGCCGCGGTCGAGCTTCGCTTTGACATCGTCGATGGTGGTTTCGCGGATACGTTTCTTGACATCCTCGACAATTTGCAGAAACCCAGGTGAATGCTGATGAGCCATAAATTCTCTCCATGTGTTTTCAAGAGTTCGTTGGCCTATTTTATCGGAGGACGGTTTGGCGTGGGAACTCGCACAGAGACATGGGAGCTACTTCAAGGTTTGTCGGCTTCGGACAGAGTAAGAAGAGTGATGGGGAGAACCTAAGATCGTTCCGAAGGCACCGACATTTCAGCGTTTTCGTCTTCACTCGACACAATTTTCGCTGCCGAGCAATCCAGTAATCGCTGCAGATCGATTCCCAGGCTGTATCGTTCTTGTTCATTCAGCCCGGAAAATTCGAACGGCTGAAGATAGCCTTGCGTCGCCCACATGGGAAACAGCATACGCGCCTTGCTGCGAACCGTACTTTCGCCCACGTGGAAGATCAGTTCGACCTTGATCCCTTCGTCCAACGGCGAAGCCACATTCAACAAGCCCCCGGTTATCGAGAGCATATGCAGCCTTCCCCGAGTTTGTCGGCCATTTTCCAGACACACCAGGGACAACACCGTTCCCGCGAGTTTCACCCGCGGCGCGCGATTGGCGACGTTTGATGAGGCAGCTTTGACCATTCGTTATGCTCAACTATTTCATCTTGGCATCAATCGTGGCAGATTACGTAAGACGCGCGCTCTTTTTGTCCCCTACGAAACTGGCCATGTACAAGCGAAGCTGGCGATGAGATCCGACATTCCAGAGTTCGTGAAAAGCAGCTAAATTCCGCAGTTTCAATCCGGGAAGAAGCTCGCATAAGTAACTATTGAGTTATTACCGCTGTCACTTTACTGAGGTCCCGGCGCGACATAAGCTCCCGTCTATGAAACTGACCGCCTTGCTGGTGTCGCGGGATGGCCCGTCACTTCGGGTGCTGGCGGCGCTTTTAGACGTGCTTCAAATCGAGCACCAGACTTGCCACTCGTCCGCCGATGCCGTGGAGCTGCTGGTGCGAGGGCATCATTCGGCGTTGATGGTAGATTTTGATCTCGCGGGCGCCGGCCAGGTAGCACGCATGGCGCAGATGGTTGCGCCGCGGCACAAGCCGCTGGTGTACGCCATGGTCAGCGCATTTACACCAGTGGGCGGAGCATTCCAGTCGGGAGTAAATTTCGTCCTTTATAAGCCGTTGGTCTACGAACAGGTAGCACGCTCGCTGCATGCCGGACAGCGGCTCATGCGGCCGAACCCTCGCCATTCTCGTCGTCATCCCTTGGAAGCTCTGGTGCACCTTCAGGTCGGAACCGCAACATTGCCCGCGATTATGCTCGATCTGAGTGAGCAGGGTTTAGCTTTGCAAGCTCCCGAGCCATTGCCCGCAGTGCACACTGTCCCTCTGCATTTTTACTTACCAGGAACTTCGCACTTGGTGGAGGGCATCGGGAAAGTAATTTGGGCTGATGACGATGGGCGCGCTGGACTGTTCTTTTCTCGCATGACGCCTGCTTCACGGCATCATCTTAAGAATTGGCTTGCCAAGCGCGGCACAAAGAGTAAAAACGCCGTGCGCGTGCTTCTGCCCCCACAAAAATCGCGGCGTGCGGTATCGACCTCGCACTGATTTCTGTCGAGATGTAGCTGGCTACATTTCTACGCACCGCGGGACGTTGTAATTCCTCCGTGCTAGACTCAGTTTTCTTCTCAACAAAACCAGCATGTCCGAGCTTAACTTCCTCTCAGCCGTCTCCATGGCTGAGCAAATTCGCCAAAAAAGTTTATCCCCAGTTGAATTGGTCGATGCGCATCTAGCGCGAATTGAGACATTAAACCCCGAGCTAAATGCTTTCGTACAAGTCGATGCCGAAGGGGCTCGCCGTCGCGCGCGTGCGGCCGAAGATGCTGTGGGGCGCCATGAAAACCTGGGCCCGTTGGGCGGCGTTCCCATAAGCATCAAGAGTTCGATTGAAGTGAAAGGACTACGCTGCGAAGCCGGAACCAGGCTTCGTACCGGACTGGTTGCAAAGAGCGACGCGCCGCTGGTTTCGCGCCTTCGCCAGGCAGGCGCCATCATCTTGGGAAACACCAACACCCCCGAACTGCTAATGGCGTGGGAGACAGACAACCTGCTATACGGCCGCACCAACAATCCCTGGGATTTGTCGCGAACTCCGGGAGGATCGAGCGGCGGAGAAGCAGCGGCGATTGCCGCGGGGTTGTCAGCCGGAGGAGTTGGCAGCGACGGCGGCGGCTCAATTCGCGTGCCCGCACATTTCAGCGGAATCTGCGGACTGAAGCCCACGCCAGGCCGCATCCCGGCGACCGGACATTTCCCCACCTCAGTCGGACCGTTCGCTTTGCTCGGGGTGGTTGGGCCGATGGCTCGTACCGTCGCGGATTTGAAAGTGTTGTTCGAAGTGATGCAAGGGCCAGATGACGGCGATCCTTCGGCCGCGCCGGTGCAAATGCGCTGGCCGCGCCGGGACGAGTTGATGCAACTTCGTATCGGATATTTTGAGGACGACGGACGCACTCCAGTAACGTACGAAACTAGAGCGGCGGTGCAAGCCGCAGCCAACGCACTGAAACGTGCGGGATTTAAAGTTGAGCCTTTTCGCCCCGAAGGCCTCGAACAGGCGCGTCAACTGTGGTGGCAGTTTTTCGGCATCGCGGGCGGAATGCTTCTGGGGCCTTTAACTAAAGGACGGGAAGCTGAGCTCAGTCCCATTCTCAAAGAATTTTCCAGTTGGGTTGCGGCCGAACCATCCCATACCGCCCAGACCTTGCTCGATACTTGGATCGTGCGTGACGTCGTTCGCATGCAAGTTTTTTCCCAGATGCGTGATTTTCCCATTCTCCTTTGCCCGGTTGCTTCGGTTCCGGCTTTTCGCCACGGCGAGCGTAGCTGGAACATCGATGGCCGGACTTTGAAATATCTCGATGCATGGAGTTATACGGAGTGGTTCAACCTGTTGGGAACTCCGGCGGCAACGATTCCTTTCGGGCGATCAAAAGAGGGACTGCCAATCGGAGTGCAGATCGTCGCGCGCCCCTGGGAAGAGGAACTGGTGCTCGCGGTGGCGGCCGAACTTGAAGCTCAGCGCGGACCGTGGCAAAAACCGGATCTCGTCTAACGAAATCCTTGCTTAACAGAGAATCGATAAAGTTTAACGTTCTTTCTTCGTGAACCATCGTGCCCTTCGCGGTTGGTGAAGTTCAAACGTTTACCACAAAGGAGAGATAGTTTCACAAATGAAGGACTGCGGTAGCAACACACTAATAGATTTGTACTATTTCCCCGCTCCGAAAAAGCGATACCCTGTTCCCCACCCAATCCTTGGACGCGGCAGCTTGGTCGCACCAACATTGGCACTTATTGATGGCTGTCTCCCAACAATCCAGACGCTCCTTCCGGTCCCGCGCATTTCCCGGGCTGCTCGCATTTTTGTTCATTTCGGCTGCCTATTTGTACGCCTTTCCTCAGCCCAACGTTTTCTATGCGGTTGTTGTTCTACTGCACGTGGTGGCGGGCATCGTCACCGCTGTTCTGCTCGCCGCATTTCTTTTCCGCCGTCTTCGGCATGAAAGCATCGCTAACCGCATTGGTTGGATACTGCTCGCGGGGGGAGCAGCGATTGGGCTCATTCTGATCAAGACCGGAACACCGCGAGCAGATTGGAACTTTCTGTATGGTCACATTCTGCTCTCGCTGGCGGGCGGAGGAATTCTTTTTGCAGAATGGGCCGGGAAGCGCGGCTGGCTGACACCAAGCATTGGCAGTTCGGTCATTCGCTGCGCAATTTGTCTCCTATTGCTCGCGGGATTAGGCGCGGGCGCTCGCTACCTGCGCGAGTCGCGTTGGCAAAATCAAGCCCGCATCGAGAATCCCTCGATGCCGCCTGCCACAATGAACCAAGAGGGCGACGGGCCGGATGGGCCTTTTTTCCCCAGTTCCGCCCAGGTGAACGGCGGCCAAAACATTCCCAGCAAGTTTTTCATGGAATCCGACTCCTGCAAACGTTGCCACAAAGACATCTACAATCAGTGGTTCAGTTCAGCGCATCACTTCTCGTCATTCAACAATCAGTGGTATCGCAAAAGCATTGAGTACATGCAGGACACGATTGGCACCAAACCCTCCAAATGGTGCGGAGGCTGCCACGACCCCGCCGTGCTTTACAGCGGCCTGATGGATACGCCGATTACGCAAATCGTGCACCGTCCCGAAGCGCAGGCTGGCCTCGGCTGCATGATGTGTCACTCCATCGCGGGCGTGAAGAGCAGCATGGGGCAAGGCGACTTTTATCTGGAGTATCCCAAGCTGCATGAATTAGCGGCGACCAAGAATCCATTCGCCCGAACGCTGCATGATTTTCTCGTGAAACTCAATCCTGAGCCACACCGTCGCGTCTTTCTCAAACCCTTCATGCGCAACCAGACCGCGGAGTTCTGCTCCAGTTGCCATAAGGTGCATCTTGACGTGCCAGTGAATAACTATCGTTGGATTCGCGGCTTCAATGAATACGACAACTGGCAGGCGAGCGGCGTATCAGGCCAGGGCGCGCGCTCATTCTACTATCCGGCAAATCCATCGCAATGCGCCGATTGCCACATGCCCCAGACACGTTCGGACGATCAAGGCAACGTCGCAGGTTTCATCCATTCGCATCGTTTCCCGGCTGCAAACACGGCCCTGCCCACCGCCAATGAAGATGCCGATCAGCTCAAGATCACCGAAAGTTTTCTCAAGAGCGGTATGATCAGCGTCGATATTTTCGCTCTCTCGCCGGCGCGTGCTCAGTCAAAGTCGGGAAGCGGCAATCAGTCGGAACTATCTACAACTTTCGCGGTGGGCGAGGAAGCGGAAACGAAAATTACTCCAGCCAGCGAGCCTGAGGTTCTGCTAATTACCGCGCCGCTGAATCGAACCCAGCCAAGCCTCCGCCGAGGAGATACGCTACGCGTGGATGTAGTTGTCCGCACGAAAAAAATCGGCCACTTCTTCCCCGGCGGCACAGTCGACGCCTATGACACATGGCTTGAACTGAAAGGCACCGACGAAAAGAGCCAGACGATATTCTGGAGCGGCAGCGTCGACGACAACGGCAAAGGCCCGGTGGAAAAAGGCGCACACTTCTACCGTTCCCTGCAAGTAGATGCGCACGGCAATGCCATCAACAAACGCAACGCCTGGGCCACTAGGGCGGTTGTTTATGTGCACTTGATTCCGCCGGGCGCGGCGGACACCGTTCACTATCGCGTGCACATTCCCGAAGACGCGGGCAATAAAATCACGCTGCACGCTCGCCTCTGCTACCGCAAATTTGCCTGGTGGAATACGCAATTCTCATTCGCGGGCACGCCCAGTTCTAATCAGCCTGATGGAGTTGTCACGCGCGATTACGATGACAGGAAGTTCGTGTTCGCGGGATCGCTGCAAGGAGTATCCGCAAAAGAAGAAAAAATCCCCGATCTGCCGATTGTGGCCTTGGCGGAAGACGAAGTCACGTTAAACGTGATTGCGCACGACGTGTTACCATCCGCTCCCAAAGTCGTTCTGCAGCCGGAAGACTGGCAGCGCTGGAACGATTACGGAATTGGTCTGCTGCTGCAAGGCGATCTGAAAGGCGCGCAGGCCGCCTTCGAGAAGGTGACGGAAATCGATCCCAAGAATCCTGATGGCTGGGTCAACATCGGACGCGCTGCAGTCCAGGAAGGCGACATGGATCGCGCGCACACCGTTTTGGAAAAAGCTTTATCGCTGAGTCCAGACCTGGCTCGAGCGCATTTCTTTTACTCCAAAGTTTTGCGCAGCCAGGGCCGCTATGACGATGCTGCCGTCCATCTACGAAGGGTTCTAGCCCAATACCCGCGAGACCGTGTGACCCTGAACGACTTGGGACGCATTCTTTTCCTGGAGCGAAAATACGCGGATGGCATAACGGTTCTGCAATCAGTTCTGGCCGTAGATCCAGAAGACTTGCAAGCGCACTACAATCTCATGCTCTGCTATAACGGCGTGGGCGATCATAAACAAGCCCACGAACACGAAGTGCGTTACCTGCGCTTTAAGGCCGACGAGGCGTCGCAAGCCATCACCGGCCGTTACCGGCAATTGCATCCCGAAGACAATAACGAGCGCCAAGCCATTCACGAGCACGTGTCTGTGCCACTCACCTCGAATCGTGTCGGTGCCGCTCTTCGGGCCGCCTCGCGCCGGGTAAGCGCGGTTAACCGAATTGCCTCAGCAGGAGCCTCACCATAATGCTCGTTAGACTTGTGTCCCTGCTTCTGGTGGCCGCGTCCGCCCCCGCACAGCATATTCAATTTCGTGACATCACCGCGCAAACCGGCATTCATTTCGTCCATAACAACGGCGCCTTCGGTAAGAAATATCTGCCGGAGACCATGGGGTCGGGAGTTGCCTTCATCGACTACGACAACGATGGCTGGCCCGACATTCTGCTCGTGAACAGCGAAGACTGGGCTGGGCACATCCGAACTGAATCCACACTAAAGCTTTATCACAACAATCACGACGGCACCTTTACCGATGTCACTCGCAAAGCCGGCCTGGCGATTTCCATGTACGGCATGGGCGTTGCCATCGGTGATTACGACAACGACGGCTACGACGACATCTTCATCAGCGCCCTTGGCCAGAGCCGTTTATTTCACAACAATGGCAACGGCACGTTTACTGATGTCACCAAGGCCGCGGGTCTGTGGGGACCGAACGAATTCTCCACCAGCGCCGCGTGGGTAGACTACGATCGCGACGGCAAACTGGATTTGGTGGTCGCGAATTATGTGCAGTGGTCGATCCAGGGCGATCTGTACTGTACGCTCGACGGCACGCACAAATCGTACTGCACGCCGGAATCTTACAAAGGCTCCTCAGCGCGGCTATGGCATAACCTCAGCAACGGGAAATTTGAAGACGCAACGCAGAAGGCCAAGTTCTACGATCCAACTTCCAAAAGCTTGGGTGTGGCCATCGTCGATTACAACGGAGACGGCTGGCCCGATATCTTGCTGACCAATGATACCCAGCCAAACAAGCTTTACCTCAACAAGCATGATGGCACTTTCGAAGAAAAAGCAGTTTCCGCCGGAATCGCATTCAGCGAAGACGGCGTTGCCCGCGCCGGCATGGGCGTAGACGCTGCCGACTACGATCGCTCCGGGCGCCTGAGTTTTATCATCACCAACTTCGCCAACCAGATGCTTTCGCTTTATCACAACGAAGGCAATGGCCTGTTCGTAGATGAGGCGCCGCTGTCCGAAGTGGGACGAGCGACTTTAGTCACTCTGGGATTCGGTTGTTTTTTCTTTGACTATGACAACGATGGCTGGCCTGACATTTTCGTAGCCGACGGACACATCGAGAACGAAATTGAACGCGTTCAAAAGCGTGTGACCTATGCCGAGCCGCCGCATCTTTTTCGCAATCTGGGGGGAGGAAAATTTCAAGAAGTGACGGCGTCACTGGGATCTGGATTTGCCAGCCCGAAAGTCGCTCGTGGCGCGGCCTACGCTGACATTGACAACGATGGATCGGTGGATGTGCTCCTGACCACGAACGGAGGTCGAGCATATCTGTTTCACAATGAAGGTGGCAACAATCAAAGTCTCCGCGTAAAACTGCAAGGCACGAAATCCAACCGCGATGGGATCGGAGCGGTCGTGCGCGTGACTTCCGGAAAAGATCAGCAGTGGCAGACAGTTCACAGCGGATCAAGTTATCTATCGCAGAGCGAACTGGTGTTGACGTTCGGCTTGGGCGAAAAAGTAAAAGCAGATTTGATTGAAGTGCAGTGGCCGAGCGGGCAGATCGACAACCTCACGAACGTAGCCGGGAGCCAAACCATTACGATTCAGGAAGGCAAAGGCATAGTAGCAAACAAAACCTACAGTAAGCGTTGGACGTTTTCTGCTGCAAAATAGACGCGACGTAACTGAGCAAAGTATCGGGTTTTTCCTTTGTGTACCTTTGTGTCCTTTGTGGTTAACTTATTCTTCGCATGAATAAGAAAATCCCCCTCGCTTGTGTCATCATTCTGGCAACAATTGCCATTTTCGCTGCGGCACCGCAAAACAATCCTACCGCGAACCAAGAGAAGTCTACGGAAGCTGCACGTCTCAACAATCTCGGCGCAGCGTATATGAATCAACAACTGTTCGAAAAGGCATTGAAGGCGTTTGAACAAGCTGCCACGCTCGATCCCACATTTCAGATCGCGACTATCAATCAAGGCGTCGCGTTGCTGAATCTCGGACGAGTCGATGCGGCAAGAAAATTTCTCGAACAGGCGGTAAAAGAAAATCCGCGCGATCCTCATGCCTGGTACAACCTCGGCATGCTGGAAAAGAATTCCGCGAACTCAGTAGCAGCAGCGGACGCGTTTCGCCACGTCACCGAAATCGATCCGAATGACGCGGACACCTGGTATTTTCTGGGCGCCTCGTATGCCCAGAATAAGCAGTATCTCGAAGCGATCGATGCATTCCAACATGCGCTGAAACTGAATCCTCTGCATGCTTCGGCGGAATTCGGAATGTCCCGCGCCTATCAACAATCGGCAGATCTCACTCACGCGCGCGAACATCTGACTCGCTTCCAATACATCACCCAAAACAAGCTGGGCTCGGCGATCAGCCTGGCGTACGGTGAGCAAGGGAAGTATTCGCTCGCGGAAGAATCACCAGAGATGGTTCAGAAATTCCCGGCGCAGATTCCGGTGAAGTTTGTGGATGTAACCGAGCAGGCAGGACTGAAAACGAAACCCTCAACCTCGAAAGACATTATTTCCTACGCCGATCCGGGTGCATGTTTCCTGGACTACGACGGTGACGGTCGCATCGACCTCTTTCTGCCCGACGATGGCACCGAAGGCGGAATCTCGCTGTATCACAATCTTGGCAACGGCAAGTTTGAAGACGTAACCAAGAAGGCTGGTCTCGATCCGACACTGCATGCCACTAACTGCACGGCTGGGGATTACGACAACGACGGGTTTGCCGATCTTGTCGCGAGTGTTAACGGGCGTGTGATTCTTCTCCACAACGAGAAGAACGGTAAATTTAAGGATGTAACCGAGGCTGCTGGCATCAAGACCGAACGCTTCGACGCCGGGTTAACGTTCATTGACTACGATCACGACGGGGATCTCGATCTGTTGGTGACCGGCGATCCCGAGAAGCCGGGGACGGTGGTGTCCAGGAAGCTGGCCGGCGCAAATGTGATATGGCGTAATAACGGCAACGGTACGTTTACTGAGGTCACGGACGCTGTTGGACTCGAAGGTGACACACCGAATCACTCTACTATCGGTACGGATTACAACAATGATCGTGCCGTGGACATTGTTGTCACTGGCACGGGCGGCGGAACAGCCTCGCAGAGTTCCTGGGGAACCTTGATTTATGAAAACCCGCGGGAAGGAAAATTCATCAGGCGTGCCCTTTGGTCTTCTCCAATATCTTCCGAGACTGCGGGTGTCGCGGTCCTCGATTTCAATCACGACGGCTGGATGGATCTCGCCTTCAGTCATTCCGGTGCTCCAGCGATAACCCTTTGGCGCAACAAGCAAGGGCAGAGCTTCGAGCCAGTCGCGCTTCCGGCCACGAACTGGGTCCGCGCCTACGGCCTCGCCGCCATCGACTACGATAACGACGGCTGGGTCGACCTCGTCGCCGTCGGCCAAACAAGAGATGGAAAGGGCGAAGTACGTCTGTTCCGCAATCTTGGGCCGGATGGCTTCAAGGATGTCACCACCGACGTCGGCCTCGACAAAATCTACCTCAAAGATCCGCGAACCATCATCACTGGCGACTACGATAGTGACGGAGCTACCGATCTGCTCATCACGCAGAACCATGGTCCGGCTGTCTTGCTTCGAAATGAAGGCGGCAACAAAAACCACTGGCTGCGCCTCAATCTGAAAGGTCTGGCCGACAACAAAAGCGCTATCGGGACCAAAGTTGAAGTCTTCGCGGGAGGCAACCGGCAAAAATTTGAAATCTACGGATCGAATGGCTACCTCGGCCAAAACTCGCCGTACCTCACCGTCGGCCTCGGACAATCCACACAAGCCGACGTCGTCCGCATGCTCTGGCCAACTGGGGTTTTGCAGGATGAAGTCGAAGTAGCCGCTGATCGCGAACAGAAATATATGGAAATAGACCGCCGTGGAAGTTCCTGCCCCACGCTATTCGTTTGGGACGGTGAACGCTACAAACTAGTCGCTGACATGCTTGGCGCCGGAGTTGTGGGTCACTGGGTCGGCCCCGGCCAGCGCGACATTCCACGCCCCACGGAATACATAAAAATAGATCGCAACGCCATTCGCGAGAAAGACGGCAAGCTCACCTTCCGCTTCATGGAGCCGCTCGAAGAAGCAGTTTATCTCGATCAGGTAAAACTGCTCGCGGTCGATCATCCCGCGGACATAGACGTTTACCCGAACGAATATTTTGCCAGCAATCCGCCTTACCCAAATTTCAAAGTTGTCTCCAGCCGCGACGCGCGTCCGCCGACTGCGGCGCACGATGAGCACGGCCACAACGTCCTCCCCGACCTGTTGGCGCACCGCTACTTCGGTGATTTTCGCTTGACCCAATTCTCGGGCTTTGCCGAGTTGCACAGTCTCGAACTCGATCTCGGTGAACCCTACCGCGGCGGCCCGCTCTGGCTGCTGCTTCATGGCGAGGTGGAATATTACTCCGCCAACAGCATGTATGCCGCAGCACAGGCCGGAATCGAATCCATTTCTCCCTACGTGGAAGCGCTCGATGCGAAAGGCAAATGGATTCGCGTCATCGACGATATGGGTTTCCCTGCGGGCGGACCGCGCACCATGACGGCTGACTTGACCAGCAAGCTACCGCCAGGCACGCAACGCATTCGAATTTCAACCAGCTTGCAGGTCTATTGGAACAGCATTCTTATTGACCGATCGCCCCAGGACCAGAACATTCGCCTTGCTTCAATTCCACTGGCGCGCGCCGACCTGCGCTTTCACGGATTCCCGCTGAAGATCGAAGGCAAGCCACCGGGCAATGTCACATACGTATATGAAAAAGCCAGCCCCACCGGGCCCTACACGCGTCCTGCGGGCGCTTACACGCGCTATGGCGATGTGCTTCCGCTGCTCACTTCACTCGACGACAGGCTTGTCGTTTTTGGATCGGGAGATGAAGTCGCTCTGGATTTTGACCCTTCGCAACTTCCCGCGCCATCGAAAGGGTGGGTCCGCGACTACTTCTTCGTGGCGAATGGCTACGAAAAAGATATGGATTTCTACGCCTACGACTTCACGCACGTAGATCCGCTTCCGTTCAGCACTATGAACATGTATCCCTCTGACAAACCCTTCCCTCTCGATGACGCGCACCTGGACTACCTGCTGGAATACAACACGCGCTACATGTCGGGACACGAGTCGCCAGGTTTTCGATTCGACTACACGCCCGCGAAGTGATGCCCGTTTCCGGTGTGCGAAATCGATTTAATAGTTGACAGCTTGCCTCCGGCATAATTCAATACCCGCACATGGCAACCGCTTCCACGGGCACTCCTGCGACGGCGCGGCTCCGGCGAACACTCACGCTTTGGGACCTGATTCTTTACGGCGTAATCGTGATTCAACCGGTCGCGCCCATGTCCGTATTCGGCGTGTTGAGCCAGCGCGGGCACGGGCACGTGGTTACAACCATTCTTATTGCAATGGTGGCCATGCTGTTTACGGCGATCAGCTATGGCCGGATGGCGCGAGCCTATCCCAGCGCCGGATCGGCGTTCACTTACGTCGGACAAGAGATCAATCCGGCGCTCGGCTACGTCACTGGATGGAGCATGGTCATGGATTACCTGCTGAATCCGATGATCTGCATCATCTGGATCAGCCAACAGGCGAATGTGTTCGCACCCGGCGTGCCGTATGGTGCATGGGCGGTCTTTTTTGCGTTGGTGTTTACGGCTTTGAACATTCAAGGAGTGAAGACTTCAGCTCGCGTGAACACGGCACTGGCGGCGGGCATGGGCGTTGTGATTGCAATATTCTTTGTAGCCGCAGCTCGCTACGTTTTTGGACACCCGCATGACGGCACGGCATTCTTCACGCGTCCTTTTTATGATCCGCAATCGTGGAATACGAAAGCGGTGCTGGGCGGGACTTCGATCGCGGTGCTGACCTACATTGGTTTCGATGGCATCTCGACGCTATCGGAGGAGGCCGAGAATCCGCGGCGGAATATCCTGCTGGCAACCGTGCTGGTATGCGTGGTCATCGGCATTCTTTCAGCTTTCCAAGTGTATGCAGCCCAGCTGATATGGCCAGCCTCACAACCGTACCCGAACGTCGACACTGCTTTCACTTTCGTGGCGGGACGCGCCTGGGCGCCGCTCTTCGCCATTATCGGATTCACCTTGGTCGTGGCTAATTTCGGCTCTGGCATGGGAGCACAATTAGGCGCCGCCCGATTGCTTTATGGCATGGGCCGAAGCGGCGCTTTACCCAAATCTTTTTTCGGCGCAGTCGATGCCAAACGACATGTGCCCCGCAACAACGTATTGTTCGTAGGAGCGCTGGCTCTGGCCGGAGCCTTCCTTCTGCCTGCTTTGGCTGGAGCAGCCACCGGCTACGAACTCGGCGCCAACTTGCTCAATTACGGAGCGCTGATTGCTTTCATGGGAGTAAACGCGGCGGCATTTGTTCGCTACTATCTGCACGATGATAAAAAGAAACTGGGCAATCTGCTCCCGCCAGTGCTTGGATTCGTCATTTGCCTCCTTCTCTGGCTTAATCTCAGCACCAAAGCGCTGATCTTTGGAGCTATTTGGATGGCCGTAGGAATCGCCTTCGGAGCCTGGAAGACACACGGCTTCCGCGGCAACCTGGTCGATTTCGAACTCCCGCCGGAAGAAGCCTGAATGATTTCGTCCCTGCAAGATGCTCGATTCATTAGGGACCGCTTCAGCGATTTGTCTCTGCAGTGAAATGAATAGCGCCTTGAAGCACTTAGCGGTTAGGGCAAGCAAGCGGTTGGCAAGCGCAGGTAAAGATGGGTTTACTTCGAGTCCCCATTACCGCCGAAAAGTGTGACTACCCAGCGAGGCACTCCCCGATAGCCAACGACGCCTCCGGTCTCGTGACGGTGGCGAAATGTATAAACAGCAGAGCCGACTGCTACGACGACAAGAAATAACATCCACGCGACGAACCAAATAGTGTCCACCCAGGGATAACGCTTAGCTAGACCGAGCGATAGTAGAAGCCAAGCCCATACAACGACCCCGGGAATCCAGTTTTGGTATCTTCGAGTCATATCCGTCCACCGCTACGACCTACCTTACGCGTATCTTTCCATTGTGTGTAAAGTCACCCTCCCCTCAAAAGACGCGCCGGCACGCCAATAGCAGAGCTTGGTTTATAATAACTTACTCGCCCTTGTATTCCGGAGTGATTAGACGATGATTCGATTTTTGCAGACCCCTGGCCCGATCAAGAAAATTGTTCTTGGCGGTCTTTTAACCGTTATTTCTGTATTCATGGTGATCACCTTAGTCCCTGGCTTTGGCAGCACTGACTTTTTTGGCACCAACGGACCGGCGCGGGGCGTAGTCGCCAAGGTCGCCGGAACCGATATCACCAGCCAGGAAGTTCAGCGGCAGGCGAGGCAGACGGTGCAGCAGCAATTCCCGCGCGGTGGCGCGCAGGCCTCCATGTTGTTGCCTTACTTCGCTTCGCAGGCGGCGCAGCAATTAATCCAGCGGCAGGCGCTCATCGCCGAGGCTGAGCATTTGGGATTGCGGGCGACCGACGAGGACGTGCGCGACGAACTTCAGCATGGCCGCTACGCCCAGGTGTTTTTCCCCGATGGCAATTTCATCGGGCAGGCGCAGTATGAGCAACTGCTGCAGCAGCATGACCTCACCGTTCCGATGTTCGAAAGCGATGTGAAGGACGAAATTCTGATCGACAAGCTTCGCAGCCTGATCGCGGGCAGCGCCATGGTTAGCGACGCCGAAATTCGCCAGAAATTTGAGAAAGACAATACTAAGATCAAGTTTGACTATGCGGTGCTGCGCAAGGATGACATCCTCAAAAGCCTGCATCCCAGCGATTTGGAATTGAAAGCTTTCTACGATCGCAACAAAGCCACCTACAACAATTCGATTCCGGAAAAACGTATGATCAAATACGTTCTCATCGATACCGCCAAACTTCAGGAGCAGCAGCAAGTCAGCCAGCAGGATTTGCAGAAATATTACGATCAGCATCGCGACGAATTTCGCGTGCCAGAGCAGGCTAATGTTCGCCAGATTCTGATCAAAACTCCATTGCCGGGCCCCGATGGAAAGGTCGATCAAAAAGGTATCGACGACGCACGCAAGAAAGCCGAAGACGTACTCAAGCAGTTGAAAGCCGGAGCCAAATTCGAAGACCTGGCAAAGAAGTATTCTGAAGATCCAAGCGCTAAAAGTGGAGGCTCAGTAGGTTGGATCAAGCGCGGAGGTTTCCCCGTACCCGACGTCGACAAAGCCGCGTTTTCGCTGCCCAAAGGCGGAACCAGCGACGTAATCAATGCGGGCTACGCGTTCGTTATTCTGCGCGTGGACGATAAACAGGATGCTCACCTGAAAACGGTGGCGGAAGTTAAAGATCAGGCGGAGCCGGTTATCAAGCAACAAAAAGCTCAGCAGGCCGCAGATGCAGAAGCCAGCGCGCTGCTTTCTCAGGCGCGTACCGGCGGTCTGGATAAAGCTGCTGGCGCTAAGGGAATGCAAGCCGTAACGACGGACTTTATAAGCCGCACGGATTCGCTTCCCGGCATTGGCGCCTCGCCCCAGTTCACCGAAGCGGTGTTCAGCGCCGCAGAAAAATCTCCGCCAGACGAAGTGCAGTTGGCGCAGGGGTACGCGATCTATCAACTGGAAGCCATCAAACCACCCGCTACGCCGACTTTCGAAGAGATTCGCAGTCGCGTGGAGACCGAATTCAAGAATGAGCGTGCTGGGACTTTGCTGACACAAAAAACCCAGGAGCTATCTGATCGAGCCAAGGCCGATCACGACTTGAAAAAGGCCGCTAAAGAATTGGGCGCCACGATGAAGACCAGCGACTTCGTGAAGCCTGACGGACAAGTGCCGGATATCGGTTCCATGGCCGGACCCGCGTCGGCGGCTTTCACCCTCAAGCCGGGCGATATCAGCGGTCCCATCGACAGTGGTAATACTGGCGCGGTACTGTCCATTCTCGACAAGCAAGCGCCTCCCGATTCTGAGTTCGCCTCGAAGAAAGATCAGATTCGCGATACGCTGGTTCAGAATGAGCAATCCGAATTGTTCGGTCTGTTTATGGCGAACCTTCGCGATCAGATGGAGAAGTCTGGCAAGATCAAAATCAATGAGCAAGAGATGAAAAGCCTCACCAAGCAGCAAGCCGCGGGGGACGAAGGAGAATAGTTCGCAAGTTCCCTCGAGCTCGTGATCAGCGATTTGTCGCCAGCAAGTTGCCGCGTTTTTGAGAATTATCTAAGCTAGAAGCGTGATTAAGTACGAACCCAATCTCGCTTCGTTCCGGATCACAGCCTCATAATTTAGGTGGGAAAATAATCATCCATGTCATTCCCTCGCTCGACCGGAATTCTGCTCCATCCCGCTTCCCTGCCATCACGCGGCGGCATCGGTGATTTTGGCCCGGCCGCTTACGAGTTTCTCGACTTTCTGGCATCCGCGCGCCAGGGCCTGTGGCAAGTCTTGCCTTTGGGACCACCGGCGAATGGCAATTCGCCGTACTCTTCGACTTCAGCCTTCGCAGGCAATCCTCTCCTCGTGAGCCTGGAACGATTGGCCGACCGTGGCTGGCTCGACAGATCGCAGTTGAATGCGCTTCCTGATTCCAACGGCCATATCGATTACGAACAGGTTCAGAAGGACAAGTTCCCTTTACTGGCTGAGGCGGCCAACAAGTTTCTGCACTCTGCTACGAGCTCCGCGCGATCCCGCTTCGACCGATTCTGCCAGGAAAATGACTGGTGGCTGCAAGACTTCGTGCTTTACGACGCTTTGAGAACTCGATACCGCAAGCAATCATGGAACACGTGGCCGCTCGCGCTGGCACGCCGCGAAGCGAGCGCGCTGGAGACCGCGCATATCGAATTAGCTTCCGAGATGGCCGTCCGCAAGGTCATCCAGTTTTTTTTCTACGAGCAATGGCATGCCCTGCGTCTCTATTGCGCGGAAAAGTCGATCCGCGTAGTGGGAGACATTGCCATCTTTGTGGATTACGACAGCGCCGACGTCTGGGCACATCGAGAAATCTTTCGTCTGAAAGATACTCTGGAGCCCGAAGCAGTATCGGGCGTGCCGCCGGACGCTTTCAGCGCCACCGGACAGCGCTGGGGAAATCCTCTCTATAACTGGAACGTGTTGCGCTCCGAAGGTTACAAGTGGTGGGTGCAACGGTTAGCCTGGGCGGCTCAGACATGTGATTTTATCCGTCTGGATCATTTTCGCGGCTTCGCGCAATTCTGGGAAATTCCCGCGAGCGAACCTACAGCAATAAACGGCCGTTGGGTTGATGGGCCAAAAGACGAACTATTCAACAAACTGCGCGAGGAATTGGGAGGCCTGCCATTCTTTGCTGAAGATTTAGGCTACATTACTCCGGACGTGCACGCGCTCCGCGAACGCCTGAACATTCCCGGCATGGCAGTGTTGCAATTTGGTTTTGGCGATCCCGGGGCGCACATGTATCTTCCCCACCGGCTGACGGCTGATCGCGTTGTCTATACGGGCACTCACGACAACGACACAACTTTGGGATGGTGGAATTCAACCGCAACGGAATATGAACGTCGCGCGGCCGAGGCTTATGTGGGACCTTGCGAAGATGGCATCAATTGGGCTTTCATTCGTGCCGCGCAGGCATCGGTAGCGAGCTTCTCCGTGTTTCCTATACAGGATGTACTTGGCCTGGGCAGCGAAGCCCGCTTGAACACTCCCAGCGTAAAAACCGGCAACTATCATTGGCGATATCAGCCAGGATCGTTAAATCACAAATTGGCGGAGCGCCTGGCGAATCTTGCCGAGGTCACCGACCGGCTTCCGCAGCCAGTTCCAAAGCCTCCAAGCGAAGACTTCATTGCCTGATTTGTACAGGAACGCGCATGAGAAAAGGCGTAGGACTCAAAACCATTTCGCCGTATCGGCTGTGGTCTTTATTGCCTCCGCTCGAAAATTCACATCTGCCCGACTTGCTGATGTTCGCGGCGGCCATCGCCCTTTTCTACGGAGTCCTGGTCGTCGCCCGCACCTGGCTTGGCCCTTTTACTCCCGCGGTTGAAATTTCACAAAGCCCGCTGGCGCTTCCCGCCTACGCCGGTCTGTCGCTGTTGCGCATTACGCTCGCGTACGTGTTGAGCCTGGCGTTCACGCTGGTATATGGCTACATCGCCGCCTACAACGCCAAGGCTGAGCGCTTCATGATTCCGCTGTTAGACGTTTTGCAGTCGATCCCGGTGCTGAGCTTCTTACCCGGAGTGATGCTGGCCATGGTCGCGCTGTTTCCCAGTCGCCAGTTGGGCGTCGAGTTGGGCGCGATACTCCTTATCTTCACTGGCCAAGTCTGGAATATGGCCTTCAGTTTTTATGCTTCGCTGAAGAGCATTCCCCACGAAATGCGCGAAGCCGCCAGCATTTATAAGTTCAGCTGGTGGCAGCGCTTCACCGAGGTGGAATTGCCCTTCGCGGCCATAGGCCTAGTGTGGAATTCGATGATGTCAGTGGCCGGAGGCTGGTTCGCACTGATGGCGTGCGAAATGTTCGTGCTTGGCTCGCGAGATTTCCGCTTGCCGGGACTTGGCTCGTATCTCCAAACTGCCGCCAGCGCCGGAGACACGCGATCCATTCTCTTGGGCGTCTTTACCATGATCGCAGTCATCGTGTTGCTCGATCAGTTTGTGTGGAGACCGGTGATTGCTTGGGCGGAGAAATTTAAGGTCGAGCAAGTGGAAAGCGCTGAGGTTCCGCATTCCTGGGTGCTAAATCTGCTGCAGCACTCGCGCGCTCTCGCGCAACTCGAGCAGAAAGCCATTTTTCCGCTCCGCGAATCTCTCATGTCGTATTTTTCGCGA